>NZ_JAQFBD010000005.1:46362-64864 GCF_027691175.1 Streptococcus halitosis | reverse complement strand
AGAAAATGTATCTTTGATAGTAGTCATTTATTGTGAAATATGATATATTTATTGATTAGATGGATGAATATTTCTAAAGTTAAATAAAATATGACAGATACATGCTTTTTAGTGTATCTTGTTTGTACTCAAAATATGAAGTGACTATCCAATATTTAAGATTAATAAATATTATACGATGAGATAGAATGCTACAAAATGAAAGGCGATGTAATCTGATGAAGAAAGATAGATTAATTGCATTGACAGATGCGGTTCTAGCAATTATAATGACTATCCTAATCTTAGAATTAGAAAAACCAACGACACCAAGTCTTCAAGCTTTTTGGGATTTACGGCAAAATTTCTTTGCTTATTTTCTTTCTTTTTTCTGGTTGGGATCGTTATGGATGGCACTAAACACATTATGGGAAAAGGTTGAGAAAATTTCTCAACAAATTGTTTGGTGGAATTTGTTTCTTTTATTTTTTGTTTCATTTATGCCCTACGCTACTGGAATAGTTAGTAGTCATTTCATGAATCATACGGCACAGCTCTTTTATGGACTGATCGTTATTGTTTCAACGGTAGCAAACTGGTTTTTACATAAAGTAATTGATAAACCCAATATAGATCAGAAAGAATTACTTGAAGCTACCGCACAATATAGAAAGTTATTGATACCTGACCTAATAATTAAAGGAGTGGGATTGATTCTATCCTTAATTCTCTATCCTCCGATTATGATGTATAGTGTTTTAATTGCGGCATTTTACATCATAACTTTAAAAACACTATCTGAAAAAAGAGTGAATAACTAAAAAACGGTGACCAAAGTTAGGTGTATTATTTTAATGCTTACAGACCTAAACTATTCCCCTATTTATAATTTATTGATTCATATTTTATGAAATTAAAAAGTAGATATAGTTCTGAAAATCCTTGATATTACACTGTTTTTAGTCCAACTGAAACCCATACTTTCCAAACCAGGCTTGAAAAGTCTCGTAAAGCATCACAGTTCTCAAAACATTAAGAAATGGCTACAATACAGCATTTACAACACTTCATGGTTCACACCATGGGGTGTTTTTTGACGTTTTTAACAAAATTCACACCACTTTTCACACCAAATTCAGGCTCTTTTCTACCATTTGTTAAGTCTATCAAGGCTTTAAGTAAAAAAAGAGTTAAGACAGTAGCTATTCTGAGGTTACTGTCTTATTTTTAACACTTTTTGATCCATAAAAGGGCATGCTAAAAAACACCTCATCTGGCATTTTTGTCAACTGTAGTGGGTTACCAAAAAGTCATACTCTGGAGAGGACAAGATTTGTTCTCTCCTTATAAACAATCGCTTCATTTTGAAAATCAGGAAAGCGTTGTTTACGGATCTAGTAAAGCAAATAATAGCCAAGAAGGCAATGCAATGTTTGGTAGCTTCTTCTTTATCGGTATCTTCCTATCCATTATCTTTATGGTCGGTACTGTATTAGTCATCTACTACAAACAAATCTCTGAAGGATATGAAGACCGCGAACGCTTTGTAATTTTGCAAAAGGTTGGTTTGGATCAAAAGCAGATCAAGCAAACTATTAACAAGCAAATCTTGACCGTTTTCTTTCTTCCTGTAATCTTTGCCTTCCTCCATCTGACCTTTGCTTATCATATGTGGAGCTTGATTCTAAAGGTCATTGGAGTAGTCGATGCGACCATGATGTTGACAATAACCTTATCAATCTGTGGAATCTTTGCACTCATCTATGTTTTAATCTTTATGATTACTTCAAGAAGTTATCATAAGATTGTTCAAATGTAAAAAATAATAATGCAATAGAGTGCCTAGAATATAAACATATAAAAATAAAGGAGATAATATGAAATCTGAAAGTTATTTTGACGGAGGAATCCTAGATTATATTGGATACTCTATCTTAGTAGCCATAATTTGCGGGCTTACCTTGGGGATCGCAACACCTTCGGCGGTTTGCATGATGCAAAATTGAAAACCAAACACACTCATCATGTTTAAAGATTAAAACGGCATCTTCTTTCAGAGGAGATAACGTTTTTTCATCTTCGGATAAGGAAACAAAAATTACTTCCTTTCTCTATCTTTTAGATTAATTGATTTCTTCAGAGAAAGACTGTAAAATTTTTGATATAATGTTAAGATGGATTGATGGATATTTAAAGGATAATTTTCAAAAGAATGACAGGTGAGCATTAAAAATATGTAAGATTGGACAGAAGTCTCTCTACTATCATCCAGACAGAAAAAAATTATATGAAATAAAAGGAGTAACCAATGTTCGGAAACTATTCAACACGTGAATTCCGCGAGAAACTATATGATGACCTTCATGTTCGATTAAGAGATACAGTGATTTTGATGTGTGCGATTTTTATTGCCTCTATAGGTCTAAATATGAATTCAACAGCTGTCATTATTGGAGCCATGCTGATTTCCCCTCTTATGACACCGATTGTTGGACTGGGTTTTGGTTTAGCTATTTTTGATACCCGTTTAATCAAACAATCTCTAGAGGTTTTATTTACTCAAGTATTGGTCAGTTTGCTTGTCTCGACTCTGTATTTCTGGATTTCTCCCTTATCTTATGCAAGTAGCGAACTGATTGCACGAACCTCTCCAACCATTTGGGATGTTCTCATTGCTATTGCTGGTGGGATAGCAGGTGTAATTGGGTCAAGGAAAAAAGAAGCAAACAATATTGTGCCAGGAGTAGCCATTGCAACAGCTCTGATGCCACCTATCTGTACTGCAGGCTATGGTTTAGCTAATGGAAATGTACGATTTTTATTTGGGGCTCTCTATCTTTTCTTGATCAACTGTGTCTTTATCATGCTAGCCAACATTGTTGGAACAAGAATTTTGATGAGAAAATCTCCCTTAAGTTCATTTAAAGAGCTAAACATTAAAATGAAAATTGGCTTGACATCCTTGATTGTATTATTGGTTCTTCCAGCCAGCTATTCAGCAGTCACTCTGTCGATAGAACAAGCGCGAAAAGAAGGAATCAAACAGTTTATAGCAAAAGAGTTCGCCAATCACACGGTCATTAATCAAGTCTACAAGTCAAGGAACAATGAATTGGTCTTGACGGTTGTTGGAGATCCGATTTCAGACGAAGAATTAGAAACGCTTTACCAAAAACAAGCCTCTTACGGTATTCAATCTGTTGAATTGAAAGTCAATCAAGTCCATAATTCGACAAAATTAGATAGTGAAGCGACCAAGGAATTTTATGAAACCATTGACAAGTATATCGATCAAAAACTCTCTGAAAAGGATTCGCAAAAAGATCTCGTAAAAGAAAATGAAGCAGACAAGGATTGAGGACGATGAACTGAATAGGTTTTTATGCCGTGTTTTTCTTGTTTGTTCTTCTTTCTCACCTATAACAAAATAAAATTGATGAATACGAGATTTTTCTTTAGATGAAAGAAAGTACGTAGAAGAAAGGGATAGTGTAAATGAGTAAAGTATTTTACTGCAAATTCAATTTATAAAAAACAACCAGAAAGAAAATATTAATTTTGCGGTTTTTCTTTCTGGTTGTTTTCTGATAACGGAGGTTTGCTCAAACGCTATAAGAAATAAATTAGGAGGTCTATCATCTAAAAAAATGTATGTAACAAAAAATAATTTAACTAATGGTGTGAACTTTTAGTATTTATCAGCTCAATTCTTGTATTTTTAGGATAAAGTTCACACCATTCAGATGAAATTAGTTGAAATTGGATGAAATTTTGAGTTTTGAAAACTTGTGGAAACATTGATATTACAAGCTTTTGAAATTTATTCAAAGAAAAATCTTTCAAACCAGGTCATACGATTTATAAGTAAAAGAACAAATAAAAAAGAGGAGCTTCACACTAAAGTTCCTCTTTTTTTAAATATCTGAATCATTATTCTTATTTCAAAAAAGGTAGAGTTTGAATTGAAATACAGTGCAATATATCGCATTTGGCAAAAAGAAAAAACGCTTGAAATCAGCGTTTTTCTTATGTATTGATTCGTATTGAATGCTTACTTAACTTCTGTAAAAACCAAATAAGGTAAACTTTTGATATTCTGGTTCGATTTTATCTTATTTTTAATGAAAGTTTACCTTATTTAAATGAAAGTGATTGAACTTAATTGAAATTTGAATTTTTAGAAACTTATGAAAACGTTGATTTTAAAGCATTTTGAAATTGGATAAAATAAGTGGTGCCCCAACCAGGTCTTAAGAAAGCTCGTAAAGCATCACAATTTTCAAAACGTTAATCAATACGATTATATCAACGTTTACAGACATTCAAGAATTTTCTCTTGGATGTCTTTTTTGTTTCAAAAAATCAAAGTTCACCCCAAATATTTGAACCTTGAATTTCCATGAATAGGTTCCATTACGACTATTATCAGAATTATAGCCTACTTTATAGTAAGGTTCATAGCCTAAAAGGGCTGATAATTCTGCTTTAAGCAGGTCGTTCATAGCTGTTTCAAGAGAAGAACGAAAAAATTCATCGATATCTCGTTTTTTGACTAGGAAGTTAAGAAATTCTGTGGTAAACTGTGTCATAGAAGTAAATCTCTTTCTAGTAATGTTTCGCAACTCTACTATAACGGATTTATTCCTTTTTGTGTTTACACGGCTTATTTTACACTACCAAAAGAACTTTAGCTATTGGGTATACAAGCTAAAGTTCTCGGCTCTATAATTTCTGTAGTGGGTAAAGCCACCATAGGAATTATAGAGCCTTTTCTTTCAACATTTTCTGAAAAAGGAGTATAATGAGGGTATAAATATGAAATCGCTTTAATGATTTAGAATCGAGGAAAGGATTATGAGCGATTCTAGACAGAAGGGGACTACATTAGGAACCTGTGCCCCTGATCAGGTTTATCAAGTGTTGCAAACAAGTCCTCAAGGGTTAAACTCACAAGAAGTAAAAAAGAGGCAAGCAACTTATGGTCCTAACCAGTTGAAAGAAAGTAAGAAAGAACCTATTTGGTTGACCTTTGTCAAACATTTTACCAGTCTCATGGCCCTCTTATTGTGGGTTGGTGGCTTTATTGCTGTGATTTCCCATAGCTTGGAGTTGGGAATTGCGATTTGGCTGGTCAATATCATTAATGGTCTCTTTAGTTTTATTCAAGAATATAAGGCTAGTCAAGCCACGGCAGCACTGAATAAGCTTCTTCCATCCTATACCCGAGTTCTTCGTGATGGAAAGGAAGATAAAATCCTTGCACAGGACTTGGTGCCAGGTGATTTGGTTTTCATTGAAGAAGGTGACCGTATTTCTGCAGATGGACGTTTGGTTGCTGTGACAGACTTGCAGGTAAATCAGTCTGCCCTCACTGGTGAGTCTAATCTCATTTATAAATCAGACCAAGCAGATTTGACTCCTGATAAGACTGAATTGGAATATGACAATATGGTGTTTGCAGGGACCATAGTTTCCTCTGGGTCAGGACATTTTATAGTATCTGCTATCGGTATGGAAACTGAGTTTGGACAAATTGCAGACTTGACGCAAAACCTAGCTCAGGAAAAGAGCCCACTGCAAAAGGAACTGGACCATTTGACCAAACAGATTTCGGTTATCGCAGTATCTGTAGGTCTCTTCTTTATGATTGCAGCAACACTATTTGTCCATCAGCCTCTTTCTCAAGCTTTCATCTTTGCCTTGGGAATGATTGTTGCCTTTATCCCTGAGGGGTTACTTCCTACAGTTACCCTCTCTCTAGCTATGGCTGTACAACGCATGGCTAAAGAACATGCTTTAGTGAAGAAATTATCTTCTGTTGAGACTCTTGGAGCAACCTCTGTTATTTGCTCAGATAAAACAGGGACCCTAACTCAAAATGCCATGACAGTTAATCATTTATGGACCTTGTCGGGTAATTATGAGGTGACTGGGCTAGGTTATGCACCAGAAGGGCATATTGAGAAGGATGGTGCCCCTGTTTCTCTGAAGGAAAATGATCTCCTGAATCGTTTGGTTCGCTTTTCTCACTTGGCTAGTAATGCTCAAGTGGTTGCGCCAAGTGCTGACAATCCCGATTATACGGTCTTGGGAGACCCGACTGAAGCTTGTCTTAATGTTCTTGCAGAAAAAGCAGGTATTGATTTAAATGACAACCACAACTGGGCTCCTCGTATCAAAGAAATTCCCTTTGATTCGGATCGTAAACGAATGACAACGGTACATAGTCTCGAAAAAAGTCTGGATGGCAGTCACCATATTTCCATCACTAAGGGTGCGCCTAAAGAAGTGATGGAACTTTGCTCAGACTATTATGATGGTCAAGGAGCAATCAAATCTATGACTGCTACAGAACGTCAAGCAATTCTTGCTGCTAACGATCAATTTGCTCGTGACGGCTTACGTGTTTTAGCTGTTGCTTATCGTCCTTTGGAAAGCGAAGATATTAGAGAAGACAAGTGGGATATGCGGACCCTCGAAGAAGATATGGTCTTTGTGGGACTTGTTGCCATGAGTGACCCTCCACGTCAAGGTGTACGTGAAGCAATTGAGCAATGTCACCGTGCCAGTATTCGCATTATCATGCTCACAGGTGACTATGGTTTGACAGCTCTTAGTATTGCCAAGAAAATTGGAATTGTAAAAGGTAACAATGCACGAGTGATATCAGGGCTTGAACTGGCAGATATGACCGACGAAGAGCTCAAAGTAGCTCTTAAAGGCGAGATTGTTTTTGCTCGTGTGGCTCCTGAACAAAAATATCGTGTAGTCAATGCACTTCAGGAACTTGGTGAAGTTGTCGCTGTTACTGGTGATGGTGTTAATGATGCCCCTGCTCTTAAAAAGGCTGATATCGGTGTAGCTATGGGGGTATCTGGAACCGACGTAGCCAAGGAATCTGCTGATATGATTTTAACGGATGACCACTTTGCTTCTATTGTCCATGCTGTTGAAGAAGGACGTGCCGTTTATAGAAATATTCAAAGATTCCTTACCTATATTTTTAATTCCAATACTCCTGAAGCTGTACCCTCTACTTTCTTCTTGTTCTCTTTGGGGCGCATTCCTCTTCCCTTAACAGTTATGCAAATCCTAGCGATTGACCTTGGAACAGATATGATGCCCGCTTTGGGATTGGGGGTTGAGCCACCAGAAGAAGGCATTATGGACAGGCCACCAAGACGCCTATCAGATCGTTTGTTAAATCGGCAATTATTATTAAAAGCCTTTGCTTGGTATGGTATGATTGAGTCTGTTTTGGCCATGGGTGCCTTCTTCCTTAATTATTGGGTTAATCAAGGACATCTGAATCATCTAGCTAGTTCAGGACCTCTTTATCGAGAGGCAACAACCATGACTTTGGGAGCTATCATCTTCACGCAGATTGGTATGGCTATGAATAGTCGCAAAGGTAGAGGATCTATTTTCAAAATCAAACCATTTGCAAATAAGATTATTAGTCTGGGGATTATCTTAGAAATCATTCTCTTTATTATCCTGTCCTATGTACCTCTTTTCCACACTCTCTTTAATACAGCTCCGATTGGTTTTGATGATTGGCTCTATTTGCTCGTCTGTCCATTTATCATTATGGCTCTAGAGGAAATAAGGCACCGACTATTTGATTAAGAGTAAGCCGATGGCTTACTTTTTAGGCCCTATAATATTTGTAGTGGGTAAATCCCCTATGGATATTATAGAGCCTATTTTATTGTAGAAAAAAAGTCTCATAAGACCTATAATGAAAAGAGACTAAACAACTCATTAGAAAGAATCATATGGAACAATTACATTTTATCACAAAACTGCTTGATATCAAAGATCCAAATAGATATCATCAATATGGATACACACAAGGAAATCATCGCTAAACTGGACTATGAGGCTCCATCTTGTCCTGATTGCGGAAAGCAAATGAAGAAATATGACTTTCAAAAACTTTCTAAGATTCCTTACCTTGAAACGACTGGTATGCCTACTAGAATTCTTCTTAGAAAGCGTCGTTTTAAGTGCTATCATTGTTCGAAAATGATGGTCGCTGAGACTTCTATCGTCAAGAAGAATCACCAAATCCCTCGTATCATCAACCAAAAGATCGCTCAGAAGCTAATTGAAAAGACTTCTATGACCGATATTGCTCAGCAGATGGCCATTTCAACTTCAACTGTCATTTGAAAGCTCAATGACTTCCACTTTAAGCATGATTTTTCGCATCTTCCTGAGATTATATCATGGGATGTTGAAACAGTTAGGGAAGTGACTGTTTTAATCGGGAGATGAAGATGAGTTTCATTGCGCAAGATTTTGAAAAGCTCGATATCATCACTGTTCTTGAAGGAAGAACACAAGCTGTCATCCGAAATCACTTTCTTCGCTACAATCTAGCTGTTCGTTGTCAGGTGAAAATCATTACTATGGATATGTTTAGTCCCTACTATGAATTAGCTAAACAGCTTTTTCCATGTGCTAAAATCGTTCTCGATCGTTTTCACCCTTCGTTATTATATTTCTGAACTCAGGCTAAAACAGTCCACTGGACTGTTTTACTCCAACACTTAAACCGTGCTATGAGTCGTGTGCGTGTCCAAATCATGAATCAGTTTGAGCGAAAATCTCATGAATATAAAGCCATCAAACATTACCGGAAGCTCATTCAACAGGATAGCCGTAAATTGAGTGATAAGCGATTTTATCGCTCTAAACATCAAAAAAGAAAGGACGAATTTCGTCCTTTCTCGAGCTTAGCTTTTCTTCAATCTACTACAGTTGACAAAGAGCCAAGTTCTTTTGGTTTGTATAGTTTAATAAAATTAAATAAATCCTCTACTTCTGATGACAGTGTAGCTGATTTAAGGTGAGCGTAATAAACTGTAAATGTGATCTGGTCCTCCGGTATTAGAGGGATTTTTATTAAATCATCATCTTCATCAGAGAGTGCGATATCAGCTAGTAAACTAACGCCAATCCCTTTCTTTAAAAGTTCTTTAAGAATGACAATGTCGTCACTCTTGAAGAATATTTCTGCCCTGTTTTGATACTTCTGATTAAGAAGTTCAAAAGCTTTCAAGTGAACAAAATGTTCGTCTAAAAGGATAAAGGATTGATCTACTAAATCTTGAAAAGTGAGGGAAGAAGCGGTAGCAAGAGGGTGGTTCTTAGATAAAACGACATACAGTTCTTTATGAAATAGTTCATGCGTCTCTATTGAAGGATGATTGAGTGGTTCAATCAAACCGAGTAGGCTTGCATCAAGGTCTCCCTTGAGGAGAAGGTTTAATAACTCCACGGAGCCACCGCGGATGGGGCGTACTGTTTTTAAAAAATCAAATTCTTTTTCTTCATTTAGAGAAGCAAAGAGATACTGTATGATAATAGGAGGAAATCCTACAGTAGAGTAATGAACCAAAGAACGATTTATTTCTTTGCGAGCAGAAATGATCTCAGGTAAGATCAGTTCTGTGTGTTTCAGAAGGATTTCTCCTTGATGAGTCAGTTTGAAGGATCGGTGTGAGGGATCGTGGTGAATCAACTTACAATTAAAGGCCTCCTCTAATCGCTTGATGGCATAAGAAATAGAAGGTTGACTAACTTTGTGCTATTTTGCTACGTCTGTATAGGATTGGACTTGGCAGAGATCATAAAAATATTGTAGATCTTTTAAATTCATATGGGCTCACTTTCATTAGTTGGAGAATGGGAAATATGTGGAAATCACCAGATAAATAATTTTTATCCGTACCCTACAATTTGACTATATGAGTAGTCACCAGTTAAAATATAAGTGAGTCAGGGATATCATAGATTATCTAAGATACTTTCAAAAATGTCCAACATCTTTTCTCGTTTTTCAACAGGAAGTTGTTTAATCTTCATGTTCAATCTCTTTAGTGAAAGATTTTCAGTCTTATCAGAGGTGGATTCAAGGCTACTAAAATTGAAAAACTCCTCTGGGGTCATCTGTAAGGCATCAATCACTTTTTCTAGACTGTGAATGGTCAGATTCACACTTTGGTTTTCTAGTTGATTGATATACTTAAGACCAAGTCCCGCCTGTTCAGAAAGTTCTTCCTGGCTCATTTTGTTTTTTGTACGAAAATATTTCACTTTTTGGGAAATATATTGTTGTAAATAGTTTTTGGTTGTCATATAAATAGAATACAAGTTTTGTATGACAAAAAAACACCTTAAAAAATACAAAGTATTATATATAAAACTTAAAGGATATTTATTTTAATTAGAATTGCCAATTTGTATAATTATTTTGTTATACTCGAAACTTTTAGTAAAGAGTAATTGTCGAGGGTTTGATGAGTTCAGAAATTTATAAAACAACTTAAAGTGTCATCAATAATAGTGTTTTAAGTATCAAAAGGCTTATTATAAATTTTCTCGTAGACTCATTATAACATATACCTTAATGATTGTATTTTTTAAGCAACAGAGTTTTATAAACAATTCATTTTTTGTGGTATAATATTAGTAAAAAAGGAGGTTGCACTATGACTGCACATGATATTTTAAACAATCCTTTCCTTAATAAGGGAACTGCCTTTACCTTAGAGGAGCGAAAGGAACTTGGCCTTATTGGGTTATTGCCACCTTACGTTCAAACCATCGAGGAGCAAGCAGTGCAAACCTATGCACAAATGCAAACAAAGGTCAATGATCTGGAAAAACGTTTGTTCTTAATGGAAATCTTTAATACAAACCGTACCCTTTTTTACTACCTATTTGCTCAACATTTGGAAGAATTCAATCCAATTGTCTATGATCCAACTATTGCTGATACAATTGAGGGGTATAGTGACCTCTTTGTAGATCCACAATATGCGGGATATCTTGATATTAATCATCCTGAAAATATTGAAGCCACTTTGAAAAATGCCGCCGGCGATCGCGAGATTCGACTCATTGTTGTAACAGATGCAGAAGGAATCCTTGGAATCGGTGACTGGGGAACAAATGGTGTCGATATTTCTGTTGGGAAATTGATGGTCTATACTGGCGCTGCTGGAATCGATCCTTCTATGGTCCTTCCTTTAGTCATTGACGCAGGGACTAACCGTGAAGAACTTCGGAACAATCCTAATTACTTGGGAAATCGTCACGAACGGGTCCGCGGAGAACGTTACTACGACTTCATTGACCAATTTGTTCAAACAGCAGAACGTCTCTTTCCCAAACTCTACCTTCACTGGGAAGACTTCGGTCGCTTAAATGCTGCTAATATTCTTGAAAAATATCGGAAACAAATCCCAACCTTTAACGATGATATTCAAGGTACAGGAATCGTTACCTTGGGTGGTATCTTTGGTTCACTAGATATTAGTGGTGAAAAATTAACAGATCAAGTTTATCTCTGCTATGGTGGTGGTACTGCAGGTGCAGGAATTGCCTCTCGTGTTCTTCGCGAAATGGTGAGTGAAGGTCTTTCTGAAGAAGAAGCCTATAAACGTTTCTTTATGGTTGATAAACAAGGTCTTCTCTTTGATGACATGGATGACCTAACTCCTGAACAAAAACCGTTTGCTAAGAAACGTGCTGACTTTAGTAACGCAGACAAGTTGGCTGACCTGCTTGAAGTAGTGAAGACTGTGAAGCCAACTATTCTTGTAGGAACTTCTACTCAGCCTAATACCTTCACTAAAGAAATAGTAGAGGCTATGTGTGAAAATATAGAGCGTCCGATGATCTTCCCTTTGTCAAATCCAACCAAACTAGCTGAAGCTAGTGCCAAAGATTTGATTGAATGGTCAGATGGAAAAGCTTTTGTCGCAACAGGAATTCCTGCTGATACGGTTTCTTATAAAGGTGTGGACTATGTGATTGGTCAAGACAATAATGCCTTGATTTACCCAGGTCTTGGTCTAGGTATGCTGGCTTCTGAAGCAAGTCTTTTAACTGATGAAATGATTGGAGCAGCGGCTCATTCATTGAGTGGTATTGTCAATCCAGGCCAACCAGGAGCTCCTGTTTTGCCGCCGTTCAAATATGTAGCAGATGTTTCTATTAAAGTAGCAGAAGCAGTCGCTAAAAAAGCACAAGAGCAAGGTCTTGCGCGTGCTAAGGAAACAGATATGGCCAAAGCAGTTCGTGATTTGAAGTGGTATCCAGAGTATAAATAATTCATTGCTACTGTCTATCCTTCACTAGCGACAGATTTGTATGGGCTGTGGACTTAAGTAATTTAGAAAGGATACCTATGTCACTCTTTTTAACCTCGATTACGAGTATCATTCCGATTATCGCTATCATTGTTTTGGGGTATATTCTTCAGGTGAAGGGATGGTTTGGAGATGCCTTTGGACCTAACCTATCTCGTTTGATCATGAATGTAGCCTTGCCAGCGTCAATCTTTGTGTCGGTGATGAAATACCTAACACTAGATAAACTAATCAGTCTTTCTGGAGGTCTCCTTTATACATTTGTGGCCTTTATCTTGGGCTATATCGTAGCTTATATTACATTTGTGGTTTTCAAGGTTCGTCCAGGACGGCGAGGAACCATGATTAATACCTTTGTGAATGCCAATACTATTTTTATTGGTTTACCTTTAAACGTTGCTCTTTTTGGGGATCAGGCTCTTCCTTATTTCTTGATTTACTATATCACCAATACGATTTCCACCTGGACATTGGGCGTGTATTTGATGACGAGCGACAGTAAATCGGGGCAAAGCAAGGAGACAAGTAAATTTGACTGGAAGAAACTGCTACCAGCTCCGCTTGTGGGTTTTCTTGTCGCCCTACTATTTTTGATTCTCCGAATTCCTATTCCAGATTTTGCAACGAATACCTTAACCTATGTTGGAAATATCGTCACTCCCTTATCTCTGATTTATATTGGTATTGTTCTTGCTAAGGCAGGCTTGAATACGATTGCTTTTGATAAAGATACAATTGTCACCTTGGTTGGACGCTTTATCCTAGCTCCTCTGATCATGCTTCTTGTATTGAAGTTCTTTGCACCAAATATGGCAACAGTAGAATTTAAGACCTTTATGATTCAGTCTGCTACACCAGCTCTGGCTGTTCTTCCGATCCTTGCTAATCAGGGAAAAGGAGATGTGGAATTCTCTACGAATGTGGTGACTCTAAGTACGATTCTATTTATCGTTGTTATTCCAATATTACAAACTTTATTAGGATAAGAAGGAAGAGGGTAGGATTGAAAGTTATGCGTTAAGAAATTTCCCTATTTAAAAAATATTGGTTCAAATTTTATGAAATTAAAAAGTAGATAACGTTCTGAAAATCCTTGATATTGTGCTGTTTTTAACCCAACTGAAACCCACACTTTCCAACCAGATCTTAAGAAAGCTCGTAAAGCATCACAATTTAGTAAACGTTAATTCGAAAGAATTACTATACTTACAAAGAGCATCTTTTGGGGTGTTCTTTTTGTACTTTCATACTAAATTGGTGCAATTGACACAGTTGTTGCGACTTTAGTCGATTACAAATGTGGCTGCAACCTGACAGAGTCAGTTGCCTCAAAACGTTAATCAATACGATACTATCAACGTTTCAAAGCACTCAAAAGTTTACCTTATGGGTGCTTTTTGCGTGTTTTTTTGAAAAGTTTACCTCAAAGTTCACCTTATTTTTACCTTATTGTTTTAGAGACTTTAAAGCAAATTTTCCAACAGCCATTGGAATCACATTAGAAGTGTTAACATAGGTCTTAGTTGTAATCGTATCACTATGGGTTAGCGCTTCAGAAATTTCTTCAAGCGAAACTCCAGCTTGTTTTGCTGGTGTGGCGCTTGAACATTATGCTTATCCATAGTATTTTGTGTTATAATGTAGAAACTATACAGAAAATAAAAGAATCTCTTTAAATTCTGTAAATTTCACTTTGCGTAAACATGAGAAAATTTGAATGTAGATAATGATGGGAGAGGATTTGTAATGATCAGTTTAGAGCTGTTGTCTGAAGAAAATAGTCTAGACGTCTATTCTTTTGAAAAAGAAAATCGAGAGTATTTTGAACGAAATTTACCTCCTAGACCATAGACCAGCTAACTATTTTGATTTAGAAGGTTTTAAAGAAATTACAAGGGAATTGTTAACGGAACAAAGGAATCGTGCTGTTTACATGCATCTTATTAGAAATTCGCAAGGTGTTATGGTTGGGAGAATCAATTTAAGTGTCTTAGAGAGTGATCGAAATACAGCAGAACTTGGGTATAGGATTGGGGAAAATGTTAACAATTTAGGTTATGCCAGCGAAGCGGTTAAACTCGTTTTAGAAAAAGCCTTCACGACTTATGGTTTCAATAGAATCATTGCAGGAACGGCAACAGGTAATCTAGCCTCTCAGAGGGTGCTTTTAAAGAATGGCTTCACCTTTTAGTAGGGTTATAGAAAATGACTTACAAATTCATAATGAGTGGGTTCATACAGCAGTATTTGAGATAAGGAGACCATAATATCATCAGTTCCGGTCTATTAACAAGGTTAATGGAGGCATCAATCTTTCCAGACATTTAAGAATTTACTCTTGGATGTCTTTTTTTGTTCAAAATAGATAAGTGTTGCTGTTTAAACTTGATTTTCCCAGTGGACAATCGTCCACTTTTTTTATATAATAAAACTAAACCGAATTGGTTGAATCTCAGAAATGTAAGCTCAATCATCAATTGATCTTTCTAAGGAAGATATTCTCAATAAAGCATCACACTAGGAGGTGAATCATGTACCAACCAGAAAAACTCAAGGCTCGGAGAAAAGAGTTAAAATTGACACAGAAGGAAATTGCAGAGGAATTAGGGATTAGTTTTCAGGCTTACTCCGCTTGGGAACGCGGGATTAAGGAACCATCCAAGGAGAAGGTTGCTCAGCTGGAGAAGATTTTAAAAGTGGCAAAAGGCTATTTTACTCAGATTGAGATTGTTCGTATTTACAATAGCCTCTCCAAGCAAGGGAAGGACAAGGTTGTGCTTTATGCTCGCAACCTAGCTCAAGAGGAACAAACTCAGAAGGTGACGACCATGCCAGAGCGCCTTTACGAATACCGTGTCTATGAACGCATGTCAGCAGGGATCGGGACTTCGGTATATGATGATCGGAATTTTGATACGGTTTACTTTAATGAGGAACTGGCCCATGATTTTGCGTCCTGGGTGGCTGGGGACTCTATGGAACCTAAATATCAAAATGGTTCCGTGGCTTTGATTCGAGAGACCGGATTTGATTATGATGGGGCGGTTTATGCAGTGGTCTGCAACAACCAGACCTATATCAAACGGGTTTATCGGGAGGAAGATGGCTTGCGTCTGGTATCGATCAATCCAAAATACAAGGACATTTTCATCTCCTATGAGGATGATCCTCGGATTGTAGGGATTATCGTTGGGAATTTTGTGCCGATGGAGGGTTAGTCTATGGGCTACTTTGATTATTCCAGAGAGCCCAAGAGTGATATTGCCTTTGTCGATATGAAATCTTTTTATGCCAGTGTCGAGTGTGTGAAAAGGGGCTTGCATCCGCTGAAGACTTCGCTTTGTGTCATGAGTCGCGCGGATAATTCGACTGGCCTTATCTTAGCTTCCTCTCCCATGTTTAAGAAGATTTTTGGCAAGTCCAATGTTGGTCGGGCCTATGATCTGCCCTTTGATATCAAAACCCGCAAATTTTCCTACTATAACGCCAGAAAGCAAGAATTGCCTACAGATTCAGACTATGTGCGTTACATCGAAGATTGGGCCCAAGTCACCTTGATTGTGCCACCTCGGATGGACGAGTATATCGCAGTCAATATGGAAATCCAGCGAATCTTTCAAAACTATGGGAGTCCAGAGGATATTTATCCTTACTCTATCGATGAGGGTTTTATTGACCTGACTAGTTCGCTCAACTATTTCATCCCAGACAAGACTCTCTCTCGCAAAGACAAGCTAGATATGCTTTCTGCTCGTATCCAGAGGGATATTTGGAGGCAGACAGGGATCTACTCTACGGTGGGTATGTCCAATGCCAATCCCTTACTGGCCAAGTTGGCTCTGGATAATGAGGCCAAGCATACCCCGACCATGAGGGCCAACTGGTCTTACCAGGATGTGGAAGAGAAGGTCTGGGCCATTTCCAAGATGACGGATTTTTTGGGGATTGGCAGGCGGATGGAGAAACGCTTGCATGCTCTGGGGATTTTTTCGATTAAAGAACTAGCCACCAGCAACCCAGACCAGCTAAAGAAAGCTCTCGGTCAGGCTGGTCTGCGTTTGTGGTTTCATGCTAACGGGATTGATGAGAGTAATGTTCATAAACCCTATAAAGCCAAGTCCCAAGGCTTGGGAAATTCTCAAATCTTGCCGAGAGACTACGTGAAGTTACGGGATATCGAAATTATTCTCCGAGAAATGGCAGAGCAGGTGGCTATTAGATTGAGAAGGGCGGGAAAGAAAACAACCCTTGTCTCTATCTATGTCGGTTTCTCTAAACAGGAGGTTAGGCCGTCTATTCACACACAAATGAAGGTCGAACCGACCAATAATACAGCTATCTTAACGGATTATGTTTTGAAGCTATTTCATAAAAAATACACTTCTGGGGCGGTCAGAAGTGTCGGAGTCAACTATTCAGGATTTGTGGATGAGTCCTTTGGCTTGATTTCCCTCTTTGATGATGTTGACAAGTTAGAAAAAGAAGAAAGGCTCCAGACAGCTATTGACTCCATTCGGCAACAATTTGGTTTCACTTCTCTCTTAAAGGCCAATGCACTGGAAGAAGCCTCTAGGAGTCTTGCTAGAAGCAAGCTGATTGGTGGGCATTCTGCTGGAGGATTAGATGGATTACAATGATTGATCGTTCTTATTTACCTTTTCAATCTGCACGAGACTACCAAGATCCAGGGATGCAGAAGTGGATGGGCTTTTTCCTCTCAGAGCATACCAGTTCGCTTGGTGAAGAAAAAAATCGTGTTGATTTTTCAACGAATTTGAATTCAGTTGAGAAGCTACTCTTGTTTTCTCAGCTTTATGTTGGTCAATTAAAGGGATGTTTTGTTGTCAAGGAAAGAAAGCAAAAAATGACGATCATCGGTGAGGTGAGCGAATTATCACCTCCAACTCTATCTATTAGGACAAATGAGGGATATAGGCTGGTAGAGATTGTAGATATCCTCGAAATTCGACTTTGGGAGGAGGAAGTTTATGACTAGAAAAGAGCTGTATGAAAACAAACTACAGATGGATTATTTTTCAGATAGTTACATTCGCTTTGAAGAGGATTTCCAAAAATACTCTGCCATGAACGTTCCCTTGACTTTTTTGATCGATGATATCCTACGAACCATGGCAATGAATCAGAAGAACTACTTCGTCTTAAACAAGGAAAATGCCAAGGATGGGCGGGAGCATCGCTTTTATTTTAGGCTAGTGACAGAAAAAGAGTGTCCCAGAAATCGAACCTATGCATATGCTGGACTCAAAAATAGTAGTCAGTAGATCTAGATGTGAGAGAGGGAAGTCCGATCTAGGAAAGATGGCTTATGAGCGTTAGAAAATCTCATGGTATTGGAATTCGAAACGTTATCCTTTATATGTGGAGTTCTTGCAGAAACTTATGATAGGTATTGATGATAAGATAAGAAAAGGGCCACTCTCTTTTTTAGATGAGCGTTTATTTGAAAACGTGGTTGGATTTGAGAACAGCTATCTTCAATGATCATCTCACTTTATAGAGTCATACCAAAACATCCATGTACATTTGTGGATGTTTTTTTATTTTATAGATAGAAAAAGAGAAGACCATTTGGTCTTCTCAACGGGGGAACTGAATAATTAGAAAGAATCAATCAAAGAGGGTTATTAGTCTTTGAAATTCTTTTGGAAGATAAGGAGAGACAAGATAGAAGTGATTGCTGCCAAGTAGAGGAAGGCAGTTGCTTCTTGTTCCCCAGTTGCTGGAAGTTGTCTTTCCTTGTCTTCTTTGACTGTAGTTGTAACAGGAGCTTTTTCATCTTTTGCTGGTGAATTATCTGTTACGACTGGAGCAGGTTTTTCAGTCTCTCTTGGGAGAATATACTCAGGAAGAGTCACAACTGGTGGCGCTTCTGTTCCAACTGAGCTTTGTTTGCTACCTACCTCAATCACTCGATCTTGTGCTGGAGTTGCTTCTGTTTGGAGAACCTTGCGATTGTTACCGTTCACTTCAACATACTCGACTAAGAGACCGTCTTTCCCTTCTGATAGAACTTGCTCTTTTCCTTTGTCTAATTGTGGGTTTTCGCGACGAATCGTCTTAAACGGTACGACCTTATTGACGATTTCCAAGCTTGGAAGTGTAAAGACAAGGTCTTTAACCCCTTCCTCAGGACTTGAAGAAGTGATTGATTTCTCAGGTTGCGCTGGAGTTTCCGGTTGAGTCGGCTTTTCAGGCTGAGCAGGTTTCTCAGGCTGAACTGGCTTTTCAGGCTGGTCAGGTTTCTCAGGTTGAGCAGGTTGTTCAGGTTGAACTGGATTCTCAGGTTGAGCTGGCTTTTCAGGCTGAGCAGGTTTCTCAGGTTGAGCAGGTTTCTCAGG
>NZ_JAQFBD010000005.1:0-46346 GCF_027691175.1 Streptococcus halitosis | reverse complement strand
CTCAGGTTGAACTGGATTCTCAGGTTGAGCTGGCTTTTCAGGCTGAGCAGGTTTCTCAGGTTGAGCAGGTTTCTCAGGTTGAACTGGTTTTTCAGGTTGAACTGGTTTTTCAGGTTGAACTGGTTTTTCAGGTTGAACTGGATTCTCAGGTTGAGTCGGCTTTTCCGGTTGAGCTGGAATTTCCGGTTGAGCAGGTTGTTCAGGTTGAACTGGATTCTCAGGTTGAGCTGGCTTTTCAGGCTGAGCAGGTTTCTCAGGTTGAGCAGGTTTTTCAGGCTGAGCAGGCTTTTCCGGTTGCGCCGGTTTCTCAGGCTGAGCAGGCTTTTCGGGCTGAGCAGGCTTTTCCGGTTGAGTAGGTTTCTCAGGTTGAGCTGGTTTTTCAGGTTGAACTGGTTTTTCAGGTTGAGCAGGTTTCTCAGGCTGAGCTGCTTCGAGCTTGCTGATTTGTTCGAGAGCAGTTTCTAGCGCTTGATTGACTGCTTCCTGAGTTTTAGCTTCTTGGATTGCAGCAATGGCTTGGTCAGCAATTGCTAACAATTGCTTCTTAGCTTCCTTGTTGGATCCAAGTTCAGCGCCTTTTTTCTCGATAGCTTTCGTCAAGCTGTCCATAGCCTTATCGTACTCAATTTCCGGTTGTTTTGGTTCGGCTGGTTGCTCAGGCTGGTCAGGTTTCTCAGGTTCTTCTGGCTGTTCCGGTTGCTCTGGACTAGGCTCCTCTTGGCCTCTTTGATAGTTCTCATCCTTGGATAGGATATCTTGTAGGGCACTGACTGTCAACATGACTTCTTGAACATCCACTGCATCAGCACTGAGTTGGTTTCTCAATTTTTCTAGATTTGCTTGGAAAGCTTGGCGTGCAGTAGCCGTATTTTTCAAGCCTGCTGGATCAAAGTTTGAAAGATCATCTTTCCATTTTGAGATAGACTGGATGATATCTGCCTTGCTGTAGAGTTCGCTACCTTCGCCACGAGTGATAAATTGGTCTACCTGAATACCGATATTTTGAGATAAATCGTTTCGATCAGGATCTAGTTGAAGGGTGACTGCGTGCAAGTTTTCGTCCAGACCTTTTAGGCTAACCAGAGTTTGATTGCCTTGGCGTTGGGCTGCGCGACCGCTAAAGTATTTCTTCCCATCAATAGTTGAAGTATTTCCCATTCCATCTTGGTAAGGAACTTCTTTGCCGTCTAGGAAGACTTTGTAGATGCCATGATTTGGATCAACATAGCCCTTTATATCAAGTCCAGTACCGTAGAAGTAGGCTGTGACAGTTGTCTTTTTCTTTTGCTCGTCAGTTAAGCGACCAAAGGATGCCCAAGACTCCGTTTTTTGGTACTTGTCTGCCGAATTGGTTTCATGGTGCCAGCCAGGACTGTAATCCAACTGACTAGCTTGGTCATCATAACTTGTTTGGTCCTTGATCAGCAATTCAGCTTTCATCACTTGGATGGTTGCATCGGTAGCGAAACCGAGCAGGGCACCATCAGTGACAGAAGTGAGTTTGGCTTTGAAGTCAAAGACAGAGTCGGCTTGTTCTGTAAAGTCAATCGTTGGGATGGTAACAGTCTTTTCTGTTTCTCCATCTTTAAAGGTCACATCTTGAGTTGTATCTTGGTAAACTTTACCGTGAACCCCAGTTCCAGGTTCTGTGATGAAGCGAACAGTAGCAGTTCCCTTGCTTCCACCAACGCGTTTAATTTTAACAGTGACTGGTTTTCCTTTTTCGACTTCGTAGTTAGTAGACTCAAGTTCAAACATCCCTTTGCTATCATTGTTTAGGGTGTAGATCCCTTCTGTAGCAATTGGTTCGCCTGTTTTGTTTACAAGAGTAATAGTATGTTGGCCAGGTGCTAAATCGCCTGTCTCGAAGACTTTTTGGCTACGTTTACGGCTAGCATTCTTAGTTTGCACATCGGCAACCTTTTGACCATCAACGTAGACGGACATTTCTCCATGACCTGGATCGACTGTAGAGACGACATAGGCCTTGGTTCCTGTAAAGGTATAGCTTACTTTGGCATCTTTTTGATTGGTCCACATAGAAGTGCCACGAACACCTTCAGATTCATTGTACCAAGTTGTTCCAGCTGTATCTGCCGTTGTGTTTGAGTGGTATTCAAGTCCAAGAGGGTAGCCATCAGTCTTTTCGATGCTGCTTGGTGTCTTGTAGACTGAGAAGTTGGTCAAGATTGGAGTTGCTTGAGCACCGGTGATGGTTACACGGATTTTTTGTGCTTCTACAGGTTTGCCTTGAACCAAGCGACGGTAACCAACGGTCGAACCTTCACCGTATGTCACCCAGCGTCCATTGATTTCAACTTCAATCTTGAAACCAGAGATACGTTGCCCTTTAGCGATGTCTTCCTTGAGTTCAACGACGTCAAAGCGTCTCTTTTGTCCCAAATCGACTGTAAAGCTACCGGTTGTGGCATCATTTGAGAGCGCCCAGCTGGTGTCATCTTTACCGTCTGTGAGGTGGCTTTCTTTGTAGAGGTGGTTTTGACGAGTAGAACTTGCTGTTACAGTGGCACCTTTGGCAAAGTCAGTGGCATACATTTGGTCTAGGGTTGCTTTGAATTCCTTCAAGCGAGCCACATCCGCATCTGCAAATTTTCCTTCTTTGTTTGGTGGAATATTGAGAAGGAGTGGGGTTCCACGACCAACGGACTTGAAGTAGATGTCCATCAACTCTTTGAGTGATTTTGGCTGTTGGTTGTCATGATAGAACCAGCCCGAACGGATTGAAACATCAGCTTCCCCTACAGAGTACATATCACCATCTGGGTCACCATGGTTGAGGTATTCGTTTTTCACATCGTCTGTGATGTTGGCTCTTTTAACTTTATGCCATACAGGGTCACCTGCGATCCCCCGTTCATTTCCGATCCAGCGAACGCTTGTCGGTTGAGCAGAGAAGATGGCGATATCTCCTTCGGCTTCTTTAATGTATTTGAACCATTCATCAAAGGTATAGGTTACTTTTTGGGCACCGCTACCACGCGCACCGTCCATCCAAACCTCGATAAATTTCCCTTTATTACCGTATTTTGGATTACCAAGGATTTCTTTCAGTTGGTTGAGATAGTATTGGTTGTATTCTTTTTCGGTTGCGACATGGTATTTTGGATGATTGGCATCCCATGGGGATAGGTAAACACCCATGTTCATGTCGTACTTGCTAGCAGACTTGGAAACTTCTTCGAGAAGGTCACCCTTACCATCTTTCCATGGGCTAGCAGCTACGGTATGATTCGTATACTTAGAAGGGTAAGCAACGAATCCGTCGTGGTGTTTAACAACCATAATAGTTCGTTTGAAGCCAGTTTCCTTCAGAGTGCGAATCCACTGGTCAGTATCCAAGTTGGTTGGATTGAAGTATCGAGGGTCTTCTTTCCCATTTCCCCATTCAGAATTGGTATAGGTGTTCATTCCGTAGTGGATGAAGGCTGCCAATTCTTCCTTGTGGTAATCGAGTTGGGCCTTGCTTGGAAGAGGTCCATGGTTGCCAATCTCGGTTTCTTTATCTTCTGGATGAGCGACTGGTGGAGTCGGAGTCGTTGGATTAGCCGTATCAGCGACCGGCTCGTATTCAAAGACGACCTCATTCACACCTTTATGCTGGATGGTTGCTTCCAGGCTAGTCTTGACTGGACGGTAGCCAGCAATGTCTTTTGCATGGAAGGTGTTGACAAAGGAAACATCGTACTCTTGGCCGTCATTGTTATCAACTGTCGCTTCCGCTAGTTCAGTAGTGGTTCCTTTTTGACGGTAGTAAACTTTGAAGGATCCTTTGTTGATTTTATAGACCACCTTGATGACACGTGTACCGGCAGGCGCTTTGCTAACAACATTGTGATCTTCAGCCCATGCATCTTTTAGCTGTTTATTAACTGCTACGCCATCAATGGATACAATTTCGTATTTGTCTTTATTCTTCTGATAGAAGTCCGTTTTCTCGATTTCTTTTTTGAAATTATAGTCAAATGGCGAATCAACAGCTGTCTGTTCGATAAAGGTGTCATTATCTTTGACAGGATTTCCTTCTTCGTCTTCGTGTTGGATAACCACACGACCGTATTCAACTCCCTTGGTCAAGGTAGCAATCCCATCTTGGTTGAAGGAATATTCGTTGCTTCCGATAACAGCTGTTTCATTCCGAAGCATACGCCCTTCATCAGTAAAGTAGTAACGATTTCCGTTGTCTCCCTGGTACCAGCCTTTCACACCATATTTGGCAATCATGTCCTTCACCCATTTCAGTTGTTCAGGTGAAAGGACGAGTCCGCCACCAAAGCGATCCTTTTCAGCGACACCATTGTCGACAGTTCCGTGTTGATGGACACCCAGAACTTTTCCTTGGCTATCGACAATCCCGCCACCAGACAAACCAGATACAGAAGTGGTTTTGTAGGTGATACCAGTCGTTCCCTTATCATCATAGGACTCAACAGATCGGATGGTCCCATCTGCCTTGTAAAGCTGACCAGCTAGGATAGGTTGTTTCAGTTCTTTTGAGCTCGAGTCAGTTGGGTAGCCAATCGTACTGATGGCTTCTCCCGGCTGATGCGTCTTGTAATCCGCTAAAGGTGCAAAGGTTGCTGCTTTGTTTGGACTAGCAATCGGAAGAGGAATAGGAGCTTCTACAAGAGCAAGGTCATTCTTATAGCCTTTTCCAAACTCTTTCTTGTTCCAGAAATGGATGTCCTTTTCTCTGAATAAAACCGTAGTTCCAGAAGATGGCAGTGAGTTTTTCTTTTCGCTGTTTGAACCAACGTTATAGTAGAACTGGGCAGATTTTCCACCACGAATGTGACCTTCGCCCGTTTCTTTATTGGCCTCTAGGAAGTTATGAGCAACGGTAAGGATCAGGTTAGGGGCTACAAAGATTCCGGAGCCTGAAACGAGGTAGCGTTGTTCTCCTGCATTGTAAGTGCTGTAAACCATAGTAGCAGCAGTAGCAGGTTGTCCCTCGTAGTTGATATGTTTGAGGTCTTGTCCACCGTTAATGATGGCACGGTTTCCGTTCTCAGTTTCTTTTGGAGCTTCTTCCTTGTTCTTTAGAATGCTCTCAGTTTCTACTTTTGGACTAGCTTTCTGGTCAACGATAGTAGTCGTATCGAGTTCTTTGACAGGTGTGTCTGGATAGGCACGGTCCTGAATGTCTTCAGGGAGCAAGTCAGCACTTTTGGTATCGGCAGCAGGTGTTTCTTGTTTTTCAGCTTCTACACGCCCCTCTTTTTTGACTGGTTCAGCCTTGGTCTCTTCTATATCTGCTACTTGTTTCATTTGCTGATCTAAATTGGATGTCGTGGTAGGAGACGTTTCGTCTGCACGCACGGCTCCAGAAGCAAAAAATGCCAGTCCGACGATAACAGAGGCCACACCTACAGTCAACTTCCGAATGCTAAATGTTTGCCCTTTTTCAAAAAGGTATCGATTCATAATATACTCCTAGTTTTTAGAAAGGCAGTCAGCTACTGCCCAAGCCCAAGTCTGACTTGGTTACAACTTGATTTAATGAAAAAACTCTCTGATAATTTGTAAGTCACCTTACCCCCTATTTATAAAGCGCTTTCATTTTAAGATAAAAAAATTTAAAAGGTCATTTCTCCCTTAAAATGACTGAAAACTTTTAATATAACAAATATACTAAATTAATGAAAGAATTGCAATAGCGAAAAAGCAAAAAATAAGTATAAATTAAAGAAAATCGGTTACTTTTTAAAGAAAAAACGCATTCTTTCAAGTCTCAAACTAAATGAAAGGACACGTTTTAAAAAGAAATTAGAGTATCTTTTGGAGAGACTCTTGGATGGTTTGGGGGTCTGTTTTGGAAGAGAAGCGCTCAAGGACTTGCCCATCTCGACCAATGAGAAACTTAGCAAAATTCCATTCGATTCGTTTTCCTATCGGACCAGATTTCTGGTCTTTTAGCCAAACATAAAGAGGATCTGCCTCCTTGCCGTTGACCTTGATCTTGGCAAAGCGAGGGAAAGTGGTCTGATAGTGTAGACTGCAGAAACTATTGATTTCCTCTGCGCTGCCGGGTGCTTGTCCCATAAACTGATTGCAAGGGAAATCTAGGATTTCAAAGCCCTTATCTTGATAGCGTTCATAGAGTTCTTGAAGTCCCTGGTACTGGGGCGTTAAACCACATCCTGTAGCAGTGTTGACAATCAAGAGAACCTTGCCACGATAGCTCTCCAGTGGGATTGCTTGGTTGTTTTGGTTTAAAACGGAAAAATCATATATACTAGTCATTTTTCTATATTCTCCTTATGCATTCCAGATTCAGAGTGTTTCACCTCGTGTTCCGATAAAAAGGCATAGGTCATGCTTCCAAAGATAGCTCCAATTCCCAAACCCAAGACTAGTAAAGGGAGCGTTTTATCGAACTGGGAGAGATTGTCCCAAAAGGTATCAAGGGGAAGATGCTGAACAAAGAGTTTGTGAAAGGCTGATAAGACAAACAAGCCAATTGGAATACTGACGAATACACCCCAACTACGAAGGTTGATTTGGCTTTTGCTGTAGCTTTTGTGAGGGATTTCGGACTGGTCATCCTTATCCAAACGTAAGTCGCGAACTGCTAGTCTCGCTCTAGATGAGAGGACGAAGATAAGTCCAAAATAGAGGTAGGGCATGGCATCTCGAACCAACTCTATGAAGCGTCCAAATAGGAGATAGAACAAGAAGAGTAGGAGGGAGGAGTAAATGATTTGGATCAAGGAACGAGCACAAGCCTTGTAAATCATCTCTTGACGGCATTCATCAAAAGGCCCTTGTATGTGAAAGAATAGTTTGAGTAAGCGAGTGGTGAAATCTTCTTTTTTCATGGGAGTAACCTCCTAAATGAGCGATTTTTGATTGACTTCTTTAAAGAGTTGATAGAGAGTATAGAAGTAAACCAAACTAAAAATGATACAGATTATTAGAAATACCAGGTATCTCCAATCCATAGGATTTGTTAAAAGTTGTGGAAAGGATACGAGGATAAAACAGAGAGATGCGTTTAGAAGACGTATTTTTTTTGATTGGATTTTCTGGAATCTCTGTCCCTTGTTCAATACAGGAAGGAATAAAAGAAAGATAATCAAGAAAGGATGCTCAATATGTCCAGAAAGTAGGAAAAAGGTAACAAAGATACTGATAAAAACATGACTGATCAGTAGTCTAGCTAGTGATTTCATAAGGTACCTCCTAGTCGTCTTCTTGGTCTTTCTTGGCCTTTTGAATGCGAAGAGAGACGATAATTTGCATCATCAGTCCAAAAAAGAACGCTCCCAGTATAGTTTTTAAAATATGTTTTGAATTCAGAAGAGAACTGATGAAATTTGGATTTTCACTGGTTAGGGTATCGATGAGTGGCATTATAAAAAATATCGCTATGCCGTAGATCAGACCGGCTTTTAGACCCGGAAAATGTAGCTTTTTACTTTCTTTTTGACTCAGCATTTCGGGATCAATAGCTGTGATGCCCGTTTTCTTGGTTTGAGAGACCACATAGAGGGCAACCATCATCGAAATGCCAAACACCACGAGAGAATAGCCGATAGCGACAATTTGCGGGTATTTATAGGCAAGAACGAGCGGGATAAGATTGCCAAATGTCATCAGATAAAAGAGGACAATAAAGACCTGATTCCCGATACGATCGGCCTCGCGCCGTTTGTGTTCGTCAAGGGGACCAGAAATACCGTATATGCGTTTGATGAGTTTTTCAGTGAGAGTTTCTTTTTTCATTTGTTTGCTCCTTTTTTAAAAATCGTCTTCCCAAAAGAGGCTATTGAGGTCAGTTTGGAGGCTGCGGGCGAGGTTGAGACAGAGTTCCAGGGTTGGATTGTACTTGTCGTTTTCAATCATGTTGATGGTCTGTCTCGAGACACCGATATCTTTGGCGAGCTCGAGCTGGGAAATGCCCAGTTCCTTGCGGAATTCTTTGACACGATTCATAGGGTCTCCTTTCTGATATGTCGTATATATTTGACTATATTATATTATTTTGGGGATGAGATGTCAAGTATATATGACATATTTTTGAGAATTATTTTCGAAGAAACTTAGCCTTGTCTGACAAGTGCAAGCTGGTCAGATTTGTGGTAAAATAAATAAGATATGACAAAAGAATTTCATCATGTAACGGTCTTGCTTCATGAAACGATTGATATGCTTGACGTAAAACCTGACGGTATCTACGTTGATGCGACTTTGGGCGGAGCAGGCCATAGCGAATATTTATTAAGTAAATTGAGCGAAAAAGGGCATCTCTATGCCTTTGACCAGGACCAGAATGCCATTGACAATGCACAAAAACGGTTGGCACCCTATATCGAAAAGGGGATGGTAACCTTTATCAAGGATAACTTCCGTCATTTGCAGGCACGTTTGCAGGAGGCTGGTGTCCAGGAAATTGATGGAATTTGTTATGACTTGGGAGTGTCCAGTCCTCAGCTAGATCAGCGTGAACGTGGTTTTTCTTATAAAAAGGATGCGCCACTGGATATGCGGATGAATCAGGAAGCTAGTCTGACGGCCTATGAGGTGGTCAATCATTATGACTATCATGACCTGGTTCGGATCTTTTTCAAGTATGGTGAGGATAAATTTTCTAAACAGATTGCCCGTAAGATTGAGCAAGCGCGTGAGATGAAACCCATTGAGACAACGACGGAGTTGGCAGAGATTATCAAGTCGGCCAAGCCTGCCAAGGAGCTCAAGAAAAAGGGACACCCTGCCAAGCAGATTTTCCAGGCTATCCGAATCGAAGTCAATGATGAGCTGGGCGCTGCAGATGAATCCATCCAGCAGGCCATGGACATGCTGGCTCTAGATGGGAGAATCTCGGTCATTACCTTCCATTCGCTGGAAGACCGCTTGACCAAGCAATTATTCAAGGAAGCTTCAACAGTGGAAGTTCCCAAAGGCTTGCCCTTTATTCCAGATGACCTTAAGCCCAAGATGGAATTGGTATCCCGCAAGCCAATCTTGCCAAGTGCTGAAGAGCTAGAAGCTAACAACCGTTCGCATTCAGCCAAGTTGCGCGTGGCTAGAAAAATTCACAAGTAAGAGGAAAAACATGGCAGAAAGAATCGAAAAAACAAGCCAGTTATTGCAAACGAAGTTCAAAGGTTTTTCACGTGTGGAAAAGGCCTTCTATGTTTCGATTGCTGCAACAATGATTATCCTGGCAATTAGCGTTGTGTTTATGCAGACCAAGCTATTACAAGTTCAGAATGAATTGACCAAGGTCAATGCTCAAATCGAAGAAAAGAAAACCGAGCTAGATGATGCCAAGCAAGAGGTCAATGAATTGATTCGTTCAGAACGTTTGAAAGAAATTGCAAACTCTAAGAATTTACAGCTGAATAACGAAAATATCCGAGCAACGGAGTAAGAAATGAAACAGTGGAAAGAAAAAATCATCCGTTATGCCGTTCGTAACCGTAAATCTCCAGAAGAAAACCGCCGAAGAGTAGGGAAAAGCCTGAGTTTATTGGCTGTCATACTCTTCGCTGTCTTTTTGGTCAACTTTGCGGTCATTATCGGAACGGGTAAAAAATTTGGGAAGGACTTGGTTCAAGAAGCAAACAAGGTCCATCAAACAACCAAGACGATTCCTGCAAAACGGGGGACCATCTACGATCGTAATGGTACGCCTATTGCAGAAGATGCGACATCTTATAATATCTATGCTGTTATTGACAAGACCTACAAGTCAGCAACAGGCAAAATTCTCTATGTAGAGGACTCTCAATTTAATAAGGTGGCTGAAATTTTCCATAAGTATCTGGATATGGAGGAGTCCTATGTCAAAGAACAGCTTTCTCAGCCAGATCTAAAACAGGTATCCTTTGGTACCAAGGGAAATGGGATCACCTATGCCAATATGATGGCTATTAAAAATGATCTCAAAACTGCTGGTGTCGAGGGGGTTGACTTTACAACAAGCCCTAACCGTAGTTATCCCAATGGACAGTTTGCTTCTTCCTTTATCGGTTTAGCGCAACTTCATGAAAATGAGGATGGTACCAAGAGCTTGATTGGAACATCTGGTTTGGAGAGTTCTTTAAATGGCATTCTGGCGGGTACAGATGGGATTATCACCTATGAGAAGGATCGCCTGGGAAATATTGTTCCGGGTACAGATCAAGCTTCTCAACAAACGGTAGATGGAAAGGATGTGTACACAACCCTTTCTAGTCCCTTACAATCCTTTATGGAAACACAGATGGATGCCTTTCAGGAAAAGGTAAAAGGCAAGTATATGACGGCTACCTTGGTTAGCGCTAAAACAGGGGAAATCCTGGCTACGACCCAACGGCCAACCTTTAACGCAGATACCAAGGATGGCATCACAAAAGACTTTGTCTGGCGAGATATTCTCTATCAAAGTAACTACGAGCCAGGATCGACCATGAAGGTGATGATGTTGGCCTCAGCTATTGATAACAATACCTTCCCTGGTGGGGAATACTTTAACAGTAGTGAATTGAAAATAGCTGATGCGACCATTCGAGACTGGGACGTCAATGAAGGATTGACCAGTGGTGGCACCATGACTTTCTCTCAAGGATTTGCCCACTCAAGTAATATCGGGATGACCTTGCTTGAGCAAAAGATGGGGGATGCAACCTGGCTTGATTACCTTAACCGCTTTAAGTTTGGGGTGCCAACTCGTTTTGGTCTGACAGATGAGTACACAGGTCAATTACCTGCGGATAACATTGTCAATATTGCCATGAGTGCATTTGGACAAGGGATCTCTGTCACCCAGACCCAGATGCTTCGTGCCTTTACAGCCATTGCCAATGATGGGGTCATGTTAGAGCCGAAATTTATCAGTGCCCTCTATGATCCAAATGACCAGTCTGTTCGTAAGTCTCAAAAGGAGATCGTCGGAAATCCTGTGTCAAAAGCTGCAGCGTCCTCTACTCGGGATCACATGGTCATGGTCGGAACAGATCCTGTCTACGGTACCATGTACAACCACAGCATAGGAAAAGCAAATGTCAATGTTCCAGGTCAGAATGTCGCCCTGAAATCAGGGACTGCTCAGATTGCCGATGAGAAGAATGGCGGGTACCTTACAGGTGAAACCAACTATATCTTCTCTGTTGTGTCGATGCATCCTGCAGAAAATCCTGACTTTATCCTCTATGTGACGGTGCAACAGCCAGAGCATTATTCGGGTGTTCAGCTTGGAGAGTTTGCCAACCCAATCCTTGAGCGAGCTTCTGCCATGAAAGAATCCCTCAATCTTCAGTCAACTGCTAAGAACTTGGATCAGGTCAGCAAGACGACAAGCTATGCTATGCCAGCTACCAAGGACTTTACTCCGGGTGACCTAGCAGAGGAATTACGTCGTAACCTTGTCCAACCAATCGTTATCGGAACAGGAACCAAGATCAAGGAGCTCTCGGTTTCTGAAGGAGATAATTTGGAAGCCAATCAGCAAATCTTGATCCTATCTGATAAGGTCGAAGAAATGCCTGATATGTATGGCTGGACAGATGAAAATGTGCAAACATTTGCTAAATGGCTAAATATAGAAGTCGAGTGGGAAGGTAGTGGAAAAACGGTCAAGAAACAAAGTGTCCGTGCCAATATGGCCCTCAAAGACATTAAAAAAATGAAAATAACTTTAGGAGATTAAGATGATTAGTTCCATTAGTGCTGGAATTCTGGCCTTTCTATTGACCTTGATAGGTATTCCAGCCTTTATCCGATTTTATCGAAAAGCACAGATTACAGGTCAGCAGATGCACGAGGATGTCAAGCAACACCAAGCTAAAGCTGGGACTCCGACCATGGGAGGTCTTGTCTTCCTGATCGTTGCAGTTGTTGTGAGCTTCCTTGTCGCTCTCTTTACCCAACAATTGACCAACAATGTAGGCATGGTTTTGTTTATCTTGGTTTTGTATGGTTTGGTAGGTTTTTTGGATGATTTCCTCAAAATTTTCCGTAAGATCAACGAAGGATTGAATCCTAAACAAAAGCTTGCTCTCCAGTTGCTTGGAGGAGTGATTTTCTACCTCTTTTATGAGCGTGGGGGCGATATGCTTTCAGTTTTTGGCTACCAAGTGCACTTGGGTATTTTCTATATTTTCTTTGCCCTTTTCTGGCTAGTTGGTTTTTCAAATGCGGTGAATCTGACGGACGGGATTGACGGCTTAGCAAGTATTTTAGTGGTGATTAGCTTATCGGCCTACGGTGTGATTGCTTATATGCAAAATCAACTGGATATCCTTCTTGTGATTCTTGCCATGATTGGTGGTTTGCTAGGCTTCTTCGTCTTTAATCACAAGCCTGCCAAGGTTTTCATGGGAGATGTGGGAAGTTTGGCTCTAGGTGGGATGCTGGCAGCAATCTCTATGGCCCTTCACCAAGAATGGACGCTTTTACTGATTGGGATTATCTATGTCTTTGAGACAAGCTCTGTTATGATGCAGGTTACCTACTTCAAACTTAGTGGTGGAAAGCGTATTTTCCGTATGACACCTGTCCACCACCATTTTGAGCTTGGAGGATTCTCAGGCAAGGGCAATCCTTGGAGCGAGTGGAAGGTTGACTTCTTCTTTTGGGGAGTTGGGCTTCTAGCAAGTCTCTTGACCCTAGCCTTTTTATACCTACTGTAAAACTAACTTTTGATGACAAAATAAAACAGGATGAAGGTGATCTTCATCCTGTTTTTGTGTGCTTAAAGGTTAGTTGGAGTCATCCTTTCTTCCTTTTAACATAAAAGTGGCTGTAAGGGCTAGGCTGAGTCCTGCTAAGAATAGGAGTGGGTTGGACGCTTCTCCTGTCGCTGGAAGTTGTTCTTTAGGAGAATGATTTCCAGTTTTCGCAAGGCTCGGACTAGCTGAAAGTTGTTCAGCCTCGTGTGCCAAGGTTTCTGTATCTGAAACACTTGGTTTTTCCTCAGTGTTAGAGCTTGTTCCAGTAGCTTGATAGACGACAGCATAGGTACTGAAATGATTAGTGATGAATTCTACCTTTTCTTCTCGAACGGTGAAATCAAGGGCTTGCAACTCCTTGGTCGGAGTGATGTAGTAGATATTTTCTACTCTAGCTGAAATAGGCAAGCGAACCAAGACAGAGCCTTTTGGCTGCAAGCTATGATTGGTTGGATTTTTAAGCTGTAGGTCGTAAGCATCATAGGTCTTGCCAAAGAGTTCTTGAGCTAGGACACGTCGACTAGAAACGTGAGAAATTCCTTCTAAGTCGTTGGTTCCACCGATGATTTCTACTCCAGTTTCCTTATCTTTCAAGACTTGAACTGGATAGTCAGGAAGTCTAAGGGTTGGAGCGGTCTGATCCCCGCTAGTCCCGATAGGTTTATTGTACTCAGGTTTTTCAACAGTAGGAGCTTCCTCTTGCCACGCCGTTCCGATAGGTTCGGTGTATTCAGGCTTTTCTACAGTGGGCGGTACTTCTTGCCCTGCAGTCCCGATAGGCTCAGTGTATTCAGGAATTTCTACGATAGGCGGTTCCTCTTGCCCCGCCGTTCCGATAGGTTTATTGTATTCAGGTTTCTCAACTGTAGGCGGTTCCTCTTGCCCTGCCGTTCCGATAGGATCAGTATATTCCGGAATTTCAACAGTTGGAGCTGGTTCGTCCCCCTTGCTTGTAGTTGGCTGCTTCTCATCAACTTTCTTTTCATCTTTTTTAGTAAAGACGGCTACGACAGGACTGCTAGTGGTAGTTCCTTGAATAGCATATGCTTCAATGGCATTTCCAGCTTTGCGATTGGTTTCGTCAGGGATTGGGATTTGAACTTGATTGTCTTGGATTGATAGGATAGTCTGATCTCCACTTGTAACCAGATGTGTTTCATCCACCTTACGCAAAACTAGAGGATTTTTGACACCTGGGAAGGTCACTGCGATGGCTTCCCAATCTCCAGCTGGTAGGCTTAAGGAAATGGTTTTGTCATTCTCCTTAAGAGAAGCGATACTTGGGCTATCTATACCAACAGCAGGGGCTTTGATGATATCAAAGGAGTCTAGAGAGATTTTCTTGCGACCTTCTGGCGAATCTGGATCAACTTGTAATGTCAGGGTGTGCGGACCGTCAGTAAGGTTTGTAAATTCGCCAATAAAAGCTCTCTTTTCAGTTGCACCTGAAGTGTAGAAGTCTAGACTTGGCATTTCTTTGCCATCTAGTGTAACACGTGCTTGTCCAAGGGCAAGGCTCTTCAAGCCATAGATACGAATGCCCGTCCCTGTAAAGGAAATGGTTGCCTGAGCTTCTGAAGCTGCACTAGAGTCGCTGTTGTTAATATCAGCGTATTTTTCCGTACCACCGTAGAGTTCAGGGTCAGACCAGTCCTTAAACTGGGAACCATACTGGATACGCGAATCACGATCATCCATTTTTTCAATCGTATTGCCTGTTCCTGCTAGAATCTTGAAGTAGTCTAATGAAATTTTCGAGCGCTCACTACCACGTCCTTTGTGCTCACGTTTAACACGAAGAGTCAATGTGTGAGGTCCGTCAGATAATCCTGAGAAGCGACCAATGAGACTGCCTTTTTCAGTTGCTCCAGCAGTATGGAAGTCAAGCTCGCCGACTTCTTTGCCGTCAATTTTAGCAGTGGCAAGACCTAGTTCAGACGATTTCAGTCCATAGATTTCGATACCAACGCCAGTGAAAGGAATGGTAGCAGTGATGTCTTCGTCTGTGTAGTCTCCTTTTGAAAGGTCAGCAAATTTCTCTGTTCCTCCAAATAATTCTGAGTCTGCCCAGTTTCCAAAGGCAGCTCCGTACTGGATGCGGCTATCTCGGTCGTCCATCAACTCGCTATAGGTTTCGACAGTGGCCTGTTCAGAAACTTGTGTGGCAAGCTCGCCCAGCATAGCCTTGACAGTATAGGTGTAGGCATGTTGAGGATTGAGTGATCGGTCAATAAAGTGGGTTTGATTGGTTACAAATTCTCTGGTCGCAGAGGTTTGACCATTTTCGTCTTTCACTTGTCTTTGGATGACATAGTGGGTAGCGCCTTCTACTTGGTTGAAGGTAAGTTCGGCGGTGACACCATTTTGTCGAACGGCTGTCAGACTGGTTACACGACCAGGGAAGTGTTCAAAGGTAATGACGTCACCTTTTTGCGTTGCAAGCTGGATACGATTATCTTTAAGCACAGTTGCCTTGACTGGTTTGCCATTGACCTTGATTTGGCTGGTTTCGATATTTGGGTAATCTACAACCAGGTCTCCACCGACATTTGAAAGGAAGGACAAGCTTTGCAGGTTTTTATCTTTCCACTTCATGCTGACTTCAAAGTTTCCTCGAGCAACCAAGCCAGAAACCTGACCGTCTTTCCAAGCATCAGGAAGGGCTGGCAGTGGGGCGATATAGCCAGTGTGTGATTGGAGGAGCATTTCTGCCATCCCGCTGGTTGCTCCAAAGTTGCCGTCGATTTGGAAAGGTGCGTGGGTATCCCAAAGGTTTTCTAGGGTTGAATACTTGAGCTGTTCAGCGAGCAAGCGATGGGCACGGTTACCGTCCAGCAAACGAGCCCAGAGGTTGATTTTATTGGCCTTAGACCAACCCGTACCACCATCTCCACGGTGGTTCAAGGTAGCACGCGCAGCCTCTAGGTATTCAGCCTGGTCCTTGCTAAAGAGCGTACCTGGGAAGAGACCAACTAGATGGGAAACGTGACGGTGGTGATTTTCAATCCCTTCATTTGTGAATTGGGGGCTGTCCTCCTCGTACCATTCCTTGATACGCCCCTCTTTGTTGATGTGAAGTGGTTTTAGTTTGTCAAATTTAGCCTTGACCTCTGTGACTAAGTCTTGGTCGACATTCAGATGGTTGGCGACTTCCATGTAGTCGTGGAATAGCTGCCAGACTAGTGATTGGTCAAAGGTATTTCCGATGGTGATGGTCCCGTGTTCTGGTGAGTAGGATGGAGAAGATACCCAACGGTCGCTGGCCTGGTCATAGTGCAAGAAGGAGTTCCAGAACTTAGCTGTTTCCTTGAGCATTGGGTAAATCTTTTCTTTGAGATAGGTCTCATCCTTGGTGAACTTGTAGTAATCATAGACGTTTTGCATCATCCAAGCATTAGCAGCTGGAGACCAACCCCAATAGTAATTCCAGCCTGGAGTAGTCCAGCCAAATGGTGTTGCTTGGGTGTGGACCAGCCAACCATTTTCTTGTCCGTCTTTGGATTCGATACCTGCGTATTCCTTAGCAGCGATACGACCATAGTAGCGCATGTCATCAATGTAATTGATCATTGGCTTGGCTGTTTCAGCAAGGTTGCTCATGTAGGCTGGCCAATAGTTCATTTGCAAATTGACATTGAGGTGATAGTCAGCGTTCCAAGGTGGATTATCTACAGCATTCCAGACTCCTTGTAGGTTTGCAGGAAGGGCATCTGTCCGATCACGAGACGAACTGATGAGTAGATAACGTCCGTATTGGAAGAAGAGTTCTTCCAATTTTTGCCCTTTTTCTGGGTTATAGCCTTGAAGGGCCTCTTTCGTCGTTTGAGCAGTCTTGTTTCCGCCTAGGTTTAGTTTAACGCGGTTAAAGAGACTTTGATAGTCTTTGATATGGGCCTTTTTCAGTATCTTGTAGTCTTTGGCCTTAGCTGCTTCGACAATCCCTTTAACTGTTTTTTCGAGGTCAATGTCTTTTCGATAGTTGGTTTTTGGATTCTGAGCAAAGTTAGTCTTGGCACTGAGATAGAGGGTTGCATAACTTGCGCCTGTAACGGTCAGAGTTTCGTCCTGAACAGTCACCTTTCCGTCCGTTTTAATTCCTAGATAGGATGCAAATTGGAGGCCGTTATCTTTGACAGTTCCCTTTAGAAGGATTCCGTTTGCATCTGTAGTGACATGACCATTCTTATAGTTGGAATATTCCCAAGAGTAGTTGCCATTAGCAAGCAAGTCTTCTGTCAAACTGTTCCAAAGGGTAAAGTCAAGTGTCTTGTTTCCTTTTTTAGTCAAGTGGGTCACAGTGACATCATCAGGATAACTGGAGAAGTTTTCGCGTTTGAAGGTCGTCCCATCTTGGGTGTAAGAAGTGGTCGTAGTGGCTTCAGTGATATCCAGATTACGGTGATAATCAGTTACAGTGTCTAGTCCTTTCTTCTGGTTATTAAAGACCATGAAGATATCTCCAAAGGCTAGGTAACGTCCATACTGGGCGTTGTTTGGTCCAACTAGATTTTGTTCAGCGAGCTGTTTAGCTTTTTGGCGGTCACCAGCTTCGAGGGCTTTACGAATCTCAGCCAAGACCTTGTAGCGATCCTTGTAGTTTCCTCCGTTATAGTCGGTGCTATCGGGTTGTGGTCCTCCTGACCAGAGGGTCTTTTCGTTGTACTGGATTCTCTCTTCGCCAATTAGGCCAAATACCTTGGCTCCCATCTCTCCGTTTCCGACAGGAAGGGCTTGCTTTTCCCATCCGTCATAGGAGGGAGCTGTTGGCTGATCGTAGTTGAGTTGATAGTTCTCTTGCTTTGTCACCGGCTGATCTGCTTTTTCAGGTTCCTTCTTTTCTTTAGCTTCTACAACGGCTTCTTCACTAGCTTGACTATTTGTCTTCTGAGCCTCCTCAGCTGGCTTGCTTTCGGAAACAACGGGATTCTCGGCTAGAGACGGATTTGTAGTTTCAGTAGCTTCAGCTGCTTTGGGTTCGCTATCAGGCTTAGTGATAGCTTCGACAGAGGTTGGTTCAGTTTGCTTGACCTCAACACTGTCTGCGGCTACAGTGTGGTTGACTAGAAAAACAGCTCCCAGTAAAACAGAAGCAGTCCCAACCGTCAGCTTGCGGATGCTATAGCGACAGGATTTCTCCCAAAATCTTTTATCCATAGAAATCTCCTTTAGCATTTGGAACCGTTTACATTTTGTAAAGCAAATCCCTATATTTTTGTTTCTATTTACCTCCCATTCTACTGGTCATCTAGCATTTGTCAATAGCTTTTTAGCAAGAGTCATATTTGTTGTTGTTTTTTCTTAAAATAGTAGAGTAAAGAGGGGATTATTCGTAATTTCATAGTTCATTCTGAATGTAAGACTAGCTTAGAATTGGCTTAACTCCATCCCTGAAAGCGTAAAACAAACTAGTCAGAAAAGCCACTTTGTGGTATAATATAGAAGACTCAAAAAGAAACAGGAGAAAAAGAATGGACTTACTTTTAGCAATTGTCTTGATTGTGCTAGCTTTTCTAGGAGGAGCTCTTGGAGGTATGTATTTGGTTCGCAAGCAAATTGAAAAAGAATTTGCGGACAACCCACGTTTGAACGCTGAGGCAGTTCGTGCTCTTTTGAGCGCAAATGGTCAAAAACCAAGTGAAGCCAAGGTACAACAAGTTTACCACCAAATCATTCGCCAACAAAAAGCAGCCCTTGCTAACAATAAAAAGAAATAAATAGGAAAAGTCTGGGATGAAAGTTCCAGACTTCTCACTATGTTCAATAGTTCTCAAGGATAAGACTTTTTCCTTGCATTCTATTGATATTTGATTATGATTAAGAGAGAGGCAGTTGACATTCTATCAAGCTGTCGGTTAGTTCCTTCAGGACAAGGAATCATGATGAACTATCAATCAGAAAAAAGACTAGAAAGAAGACTGTATGGATAATCGACCAATTGGTTTTTTGGATTCGGGTGTCGGGGGCTTGACCGTTGTTCGTGAGCTCATGCGCCAGCTTCCCCATGAAGAAATCGTCTATATTGGAGATTCGGCACGGGCGCCCTATGGTCCCCGTCCTGCTGAGCAAATTCGTGAATATACTTGGCAGTTGGTCAACTTTCTCTTGACCAAGGATGTCAAAATGATTGTCATTGCTTGTAATACTGCGACTGCGGTCGTCTGGGAAGAAATCAAGGCTCAACTAGACATTCCCGTTCTAGGTGTGATTTTGCCAGGAGCTTCGGCAGCCATCAAGTCCAGCCAAGGTGGGAAAATCGGAGTAATTGGAACCCCCATGACGGTCCAATCAGATATCTACCGTCAGAAAATCCATGATCTGGATCCGGATTTACAGGTGGAGAGTTTGGCCTGTCCCAAGTTTGCTCCCTTGGTGGAGTCTGGTGCCCTGTCAACCAGTGTTACCAAGAAAGTGGTCTATGAAACTCTGCGTCCCTTGGTTGGAAAGGTGGATAGCCTGATTTTGGGTTGTACCCATTACCCACTCCTTCGCCCCATCATCCAAAATGTTATGGGACCAAAGGTTCAGCTCATCGATAGTGGGGCAGAGTGTGTGCGGGATATCTCGGTTTTGCTTAACTATTTTGAAATCAATCGTAGCCGAGATGCGGGACCTCTTCAACATCGTTTTTACACAACAGCCAATAGCCAAAGTTTTGCCCAGATTGGAGCAGAATGGCTGGAAAAAGAGATTCATGTGGAGCATGTAACTTTATGACAAATAAAATTTATGAATACAAGGATGACCAGGACTGGTATGTCGGTGTCTGGGATGTCTATGGAGGCATCTACAGCCTCATCAAAGATCCGCTTAATCTTGATTTTATGGATTTGGCTCGGATTTTTCGTGATGAGGAAAATGGCTTTCCGATTACGATAACGGTGATGCGCTGGTCTTCTAACTTCCGTCTGCTCTCCTTTATCGTTGAGATTTTAAATGCCGAAGCAGGCCGCAATCTAGAAGTCATCCAACGTCAGGGAGCCCTGCTCTTTGTTGAAAATGGGCAACTCCTGCATGTAGAATTGCCTAAAGAAGGAGTCGATGTAGAAGCCTTCTTTGAAACTAGCAAGGTTAGAGAAACTCTGCTCATTGCGACTCGTAACGAAGGCAAGACCAAGGAATTCCGAGCTATCTTTGACAAGTTAGGCTACGACGTGGAAAATCTCAATGACTATCCAGATCTGCCTGAAGTAGCCGAAACTGGTATGACCTTTGAAGAAAATGCTCGACTTAAAGCAGAAACTATTTCCCAATTAACAGGCAAGATGGTGCTAGCAGATGACTCAGGTCTCAAAGTCGATGTCCTCGGCGGTTTGCCAGGAGTCTGGTCAGCCCGTTTTGCAGGTGTGGGAGCAACTGACCGTGAAAACAATGCCAAGCTCTTGCACGAATTGGCCATGGTCTTTGAACTCAAGGACCGTTCAGCACAGTTCCACACAACCCTAGTCGTAGCTAGTCCAAACAAGGAAAGCTTGGTTGTTGAAGCTGACTGGCCAGGTTATATTAACTTTGAACCCAAGGGCGAAAATGGCTTTGGATATGATCCCCTTTTCCTTGTGGGAGAGACAGGCAAGTCAGCAGCCGAATTAACCCTTGAAGAAAAAAATAGCCAATCTCACCGTGCCTTAGCCGTTAAGAAACTTTTGGAGGTATTTCCATCATGGCAAAGCAAACCATCATTGTAATGAGTGACTCACATGGCGATAGCTTGATTGTGGAAGAAATTCGTGACCGCTATCTAGGTAAAGTTGATGCCATTTTTCACGATGGTGACTCAGAACTCCGTCCAGACTCTCCGCTCTGGGAGGGCATCCATGTCGTCAAAGGCAACATGGACTTTTATGCTGGTTATCCAGAACGTTTGGTGACTCAACTTGGTCCGACCAAAATCATCCAGACCCATGGACACTTGTTTGATATCAATTTCAACTTTCAAAAGTTGGACTACTGGGCTCAGGAAGAAGAAGCGGACATCTGTCTTTATGGTCACTTACATGTGCCAAATGCTTGGATGGAAGGCAAAACACTCTTTTTAAATCCAGGATCCATCAGCCAACCACGAGGAACCATCAGAGAATGCCTCTATGCCCGTGTGGAGATTGATGACAGCTATTTTAAAGTAGACTTTTTGACACGTGATCATGAGGTTTATCCAGGTCTGTCCAAGGAGTTTGCTCGATGATTGCCAAGGAATTTGAAGCATTTTTATTGGAGCAGGAAGAGACTTTTCTTACCCCTGCTGAGAATCTAGCAGCCTTGATTGATACCCATAACGCTGACCATGCAATTTTGGTATTGAGTCAAATCACCTATACCCGTATCCCTGTTGTGACTTTTGACAAACGCTTTGTCGGAACCATTGGTCTGAGAGACATTTTGGCTTATCAAATGGAGCAAGGTTTGACGGATGAACAGATGGCAACGACAGACATCGTCAATATGACCAAGACAGATGTGGCAGTCGTCGCTCCAGACTATAACATCACTGAAGTCCTCCATAAACTGGTAGATGAACCCTTCTTGCCAGTGGTAGATGATGAAGGAATTTTCCAAGGAATCATCACGCGTAAGTCCATCCTAAAGGCAGTTAATGCCCTCTTGCACGACTTTAGTAAGGAATATGAGATTCGATGCAAATGAGAGATAGCATTTCAGCCTTTTTAGAGAAAAAGCAGGGCTTGTCTGCCAATTCAAAGCAGTCTTACAGGTATGATCTGGAGCAATTTTTAGATATGGTAGGGGAGCGAATCTCTGAGACCAGTCTCAAGATTTACCAAGGCCAGCTAGCCAATCTAAAAATCAGCGCCCAGAAGCGAAAACTTTCGGCCTGTAACCAATTTCTCTACTTTCTCTATCAAAAAGGTGAAGTGGACAGTTTTTACCGTCTGGAATTAGCCAAACAAGCTGAAAAGAAGACTGAAAAGCCAGAGATTCTAAATTTAGACTCTTTTTGGCAGGAAAGTAATTATCCAGAAGGACGCTTGCTGGCGCTTCTTATCTTGGAGCTAGGACTCTTACCAAGTGAGATTTTAGCCCTTAAGGTTGCAGATATCAATCTGGATTTTCAGGTATTGCGAATTAACAAGGCTTCCCAACAGAGGATTGTAGCCATTCCTAGGACCTTGCTTTCAGAATTGGAACCCTTGATGGGGCAGACCTATCTCTTTGAAAGGGGAGGGAAAGCCTATTCTCGTCAGTGGGCCTTTCGTCAGCTGGAGTCCTTTGTCAAGGAGAAAGGTTTCCCAGAACTATCAGCCCAAGCCCTACGGGAACAGTTCATTCTAAGACAGATAGAAAACAAGGTCGATTTGTACGAAATTGCAAAAAAATTAGGATTAAAAACAGTCCTGACCTTAGAAAAATATAGATAATGGATATTAAATTAAAAGATTTTGAAGGGCCCCTGGACCTGCTCTTGCACTTGGTTTCTAAGTACCAGATGGATATCTACGATGTGCCCATTACAGAAGTTATCGAACAGTATCTAGCCTATGTCTCAACTCTGCAGGCCATGCGTCTGGAAGTAACGGGCGAGTATATGGTTATGGCCAGTCAGCTGATGCTGATCAAGAGCCGCAAGCTCTTGCCAAAAGTAGCAGAAGTGACAGACTTGGAGGATGACCTGGAGCAGGACCTTCTCTCCCAAATCGAAGAATACCGCAAGTTCAAGCTCTTGGGTGAGCACTTGGAGGCTAAGCACCAAGATCGGGCTCAGTACTACTCCAAAGCGCCAACAGAGTTGATTTACGAGGAAGCAGAACTTGTACATGACAAGACGACCATTGACCTCTTTTTGGCTTTTTCAAATATCCTAGCCAAGAAAAAAGAGGAGTTCGCTCAGAACCACACGACCATCCTGCGCGATGAGTATAAGATTGAGGACATGATGGTCATCGTAAAAGAGTCCTTGACTGGACGAAACCAGTTGCGTTTGCAGGATTTGTTTAAGGAAGCCCAGAATGTTCAAGAGGTTATTACCCTCTTTTTGGCAACCCTAGAGTTAATCAAAACTCAGGAATTAATCCTCGTGCAAGAGGAGAGTTTCGGAGATATCTATCTTATGGAAAAGAAGGAAGAAAATCAAGAGGCACAAAGCTAGACTTGATAGAGAGGAAAGATGAGTACTTTAGCAGAAATAGAAGCGCTCTTATTTGTAGCAGGTGAAGATGGGATTCGAGTTCGCCAGTTGGCTGAACTCCTCTCACTTCCACCGACAGGCATCCAACAGAGTTTAGAAAAATTAGCCCAGAAGTATGAAAAAGACCAAGATTCGAGCTTGTCTCTGATTGAGACAGGTGGCGCATACAGATTGGTCACCAAGCCTCAATTTGCAGCGATTTTGAAGGAATACTCCAAGGCACCCATCAACCAAAGTTTGTCTCGGGCTGCTCTTGAAACCTTGTCCATCATTGCCTACAAGCAGCCGATTACCCGAATTGAGATTGATGCTATTCGTGGGGTTAATTCTAGTGGAGCTCTAGCTAAGCTACAAGCTTTTGAATTGATAAGAGAAGATGGAAAGAAAGAAGTGTTGGGCCGCCCCAACCTCTATGTGACTACGGATTATTTCCTAGATTACATGGGGATTAACCATTTGGAAGAACTGCCAGTGATTGATGAGCTTGAGATTCAAGCCCAAGAAAGCCAATTATTTGGTGAAAGGATAGAAGAAGATGAGAATCAATAAGTATATTGCCCACGCAGGTGTGGCCAGTAGGAGAAAAGCAGAAGAGTTGATCAAGCAAGGCTTGGTAACCGTCAACGGCCAAGTGGTGCGTGAACTAGCGACGACCATCAAGTCTGGTGACAAGGTCGAAGTGGAAGGCCAGCCCATCTACAACGAAGAAAAGGTCTACTATTTGCTTAACAAACCACGCGGAGTGATTTCCAGTGTGACAGACGACAAGGGCCGCAAGACTGTTGTAGATCTCTTGCCTAATGTCAAAGAACGTATTTACCCAGTTGGACGTTTGGACTGGGATACATCAGGTGTCTTGATTTTAACCAATGATGGGGACTTTACAGACGAGATGATTCACCCCCGTAATGAGATTGACAAGGTCTATGTCGCGCGTGTTAAAGGTGTGGCTAATAAGGACAATCTCCGCCCCTTGACCCGCGGTCTTGAGATTGATGGCAAGAAAACCAAGCCAGCTGTTTATGAAATTCTCAAAGTGGATCCAGTCAAAAACCGCTCTGTGGTACAGTTGACTATCCATGAAGGGCGTAACCATCAGGTTAAAAAGATGTTTGAAGCCGTCGGTCTTCAAGTTGATAAACTGTCTCGGACACGTTTTGGACACTTAGACTTGACAGGTCTTCGTCCAGGAGAATCCCGTCGCCTTAATAAAAAAGAAATCAGCCAACTACACACTATGGCTGTAACCAAGAAATAATGAAACGCATCTTAATAGCGCCAGTACGCTTTTACCAACGTTTTATCTCACCAGCCTTTCCACCCTCTTGTCGCTTTGAGCCGACTTGTTCCAACTACATGATTCAGGCTATTGAAAAACATGGCTTCAAGGGTGTTCTGATGGGCTTGGCTCGAATTTTCCGATGCCATCCTTGGTCGAAAACAGGTAAGGACCCCGTCCCAGACCACTTTTCCCTCAAACGGAATCAAGAAGAGTAAGTCAGTATAATCATCACCTTTTCTGTTAAAACATCTCAATATATATATAAATTTAATTTTTTACTTATATTGATTTTTAAAGTGAAATAATGTAAAATATTTAAGGATAAGCTAAATTTTTTGGATATAAAAAGGGAGGAACTCCACACTATGATGAAGAGAGTGTACAAAAAAGCTGTATTGTTTTTTATTACAATCATCAGTCTTTTATGTATAATATTTCCATTAGAGAGCTCGTCTGCTCTAACAAGGAGTAGGAATGATATCGATTTATCTAATATCAATTTATATCAGTTCGCTTTGAGACAGGAAAATATGGAAATTTTGAGTCAAAATGGCTCAGTAGTAAAGGATGTTGTGCCAGCTAATGGTAACTGGAAGAATAGTACAGTATTTTCATTAAAGGTAGATAAAACAAAGGAAAATCAGGATTTTTCAGAACCACTTGCTTTGAAGTTTACTAATGCAGGTACAGTTTATGATAAGGTTGTAGATGTATATATCACCGTTAATAGTGTGACAACACACCTTGCATCTAAAAATGGTGATTATAATAACAACGCAAAAACAGTTGTCCCTTTTTTAACAGTGGACGAAAATTGGGGGACGAAATCAATCCAAATAATGGATTATATCTATCCTTCTCATCCTACCGTCACTCATGATATGTATCAAACTTATTGGTTCGATGCTAATGTAACAGCTGAGTTGAGATATCAGGATGGCACGCCTTGTGATTTAAAGATGGTTATGAACCCTTCTGATATTGATGTTATTAGTAGGGGTCTAAAAGAGTCATTCTCGTTATATAATATTGACAATACGATTGATAAGATAGTGGAGAATAACGCCAACAATCTTAACGAGTCTACTAGTGGGAATAAAACAACATGGTTACCTACAAACCCTGCTGGAACAAGTGGGGATTGGAATGAGCATAATATAACGGGTCTTGCAGTTCGTTCAGTAGATAATAAAATGTCCTTTTCTTATGGAACAACGGCTGTGTGTGGTGGACTCTTTGGGTTCTACACTGAGGTGCCCTCTACACCGCCTACAAAAGAAGTAGATAAAAACGCTATTACACCAGTAGTTGGTCAGGAGTTGACGTATACAACTAAATACAAGATGCCGGTTCCAGGTAAGGATGTTATCGATGACTTAACTTCCATGAAGATGATTGATACTTTTGATGAACGATTAGACTATAAGAGTCTGACTGTTCAGCTTGAAGGACAGACCTTAACGGAAGGAACGGATTATACTGTAACGGTTGAGAAACAAAAGGTGACAGTTACTATTGATCAAAAACATCTAAAACGAGGCAATGGTGGCCAGAATTATACGATTACCTATAAGACGGTAACAAATGACAAAATTCTCCAAAACGGTACAGAAATTGAGAACCGTGTTACTCAAGAGATAGACAATGTTCCGTCTCACTCAAACACTGTTACGACAAAGGTTTTATATAAGAAAACGCATGAATTTATCAGTGGTACACCAGATAAAACGTTACCACAAGCCGTTCTAGATTTATTACCAGCGGATCAATTAAATATTCCAAATGGAACAACCGTGACACCGGATCAACCCAAAAATGGTATTACAAAAGTCAGCGTTCCTGAAGGTAATTGGGTCTTTAAGGGATATGATAAAAATTCTGAGGTTATCAATAACAAAGACGCTCATTTTATTGGGAAATGGGTTATTGAAGAATATACCAAACCTGTTAAAGATGTTCAAAATGATTCAGGTACAACGATTAATGGTAAAGCCGTCCAACCGGGAGATGTTTTAACCTATACTATAAAATATACCAATACAACTGATAGTGATCGTGATGTTACTATAACAGATACTATTCCAAAGCTAACAACCTATGTAGATAATTCTGCAGATAATAGTGGTGCATATGCTGATGGTAAACTTACTTGGGTAAAAAGAGTTTTGAAGGATGAGACCTTCGTAGTTACATTTAAAGTAAGAGTAAACGAGAACGTTGATGGTGAGGAAATTATCAACACTGGGCATGTGAGTGATGGATTAATGGATGTGGATACCAATCCAACTAATAATCCAACGCCTAAAAAACCTAAAAAAGATGTTGTAAATGATTCAAATATTAGTATTGATGGTGAAAAAGTTCAGTGGGGGCAGGTTCTAACTTACACAGTAACTTACCAGAACACAACTGGAGAGTCACGTGATGTTACTATAACAGATACTATTCCTAAGTACACCACTTATATTGAAGACTCGGTAGACAATGAGGGAACATTCACTAATGGTAAGATTACTTGGACAAAGAATGTTGCTAACGGCGAAATCTTCAAGGTGTCCTTTAAAGTGAAAGTTAATGATGATGCTAATGATAAATTGATTGAGAACACAGCCCAAGTAGCATCTGGAGACAATGAAGTTAAAACCAATACAACGAAAAATTCAACGCCAACTAGAACCAGTGTCAAAGTGACAAAAGTGTGGGATGATTACAATGATAAATATAAAAAACGTCCACAATCTATTGTCGTTAACCTATTAGCAGATGGTGAAGTTATTCAAACTACGACGATTGTTGCTGATGCAAATGGAAATTGGATGCATGAATTTACTAATTTACCAGAATATACAAGTAATGACAAAAAGATAGATTATACTGTTAGTGAAGATGTAGTTAAGGGTTATGATACAACATACTCTGCTAACAATAATGGGAATATAACAATCACAAATACTGTTCAAAAGGAGTATGGTTTGCCTGGAACAGGAGGTAAGGGAGTATTGTTATATATGATTGTTGGAGGAATAATGATCGTAGTTTCAGTTGTTCTTTTAGTTTTACGTCGTAAGCAACACGTAAGAAAATATTAATTACGATCTGTTCTTTATAAAAAATAAAATAATTTATTTCAAGGAGAATAAACATGAAAAAAATAAAATGGTCATTAATGGGCTTTATAGCTGTATTAATGATGATTGTTAGCAATAAGGTATTTGCTAGTGATACCTATACGGTGACCTTAAATGGAACAACAACAGGTCATACTTATGAAGTTTACCAAATCTTTAGTGGGGACTTATCGAATAGTACTCTTTCAAATATAAAATGGGGGAAGGGTGTCAGTGCAGCTGGACAAACAGCCCTTGGTGATGCCGTGGCTAAAGCTGAGAGTTTAGATGGGAAGGCTACAGATGCGACAGAAGCACAGCAATTTGCTAAAGAGGTTGCATTATATCTGCAGACCCCTTCTGCAACAGTAGTAAGTACAGAGACAACAACAATCATTTCAGGTTTATCTGCAGGATACTACTTGATCAAAGATAAAGAAGGAACGCAAAATGGTACTAATGATGCGTATACTCGCTTTATTCTAGAGGTGGTTAAGAATACACAAGCAGAATTGAAATCAGATGTTCCCAAAATTGAAAAGAAAGTTCAATCAGGAGATGATTATCGTGATGCAGCTAGTTATGCAATTGGAGAGTCAATACCTTATCAATTGACAGCTACATTGCCAAGCAATTATGAATCCTATAAAGAATACTATCTTTCATTTAATGATTCATTGTCTTCTGGTTTAACTTATAATAATGATGCGAAAGTCTATGTTGTGAATGGTTCTACTGAGCAGGAAATAACAAACAAATTTACAATTGCTGCGGATGGCTCAAGTTATGTAGTGAATGACTTGAAAACTGTGTCAGAAGATGATCGCGGTCAAACAGTAAATATTACAAAAGATTCAAAGATTGTTGTGCGTTATACAGCGAAACTTAATGAAAGTGCAGTAATTGGATCAACAGGAAATTCAAATACAGCTAGCTTAACCTATTCAAACAATCCAAATAGTACAGGTGGTGGAAGTAAGGGAGTGACACCAAAGGATAAAGTTGTTGTCTTTACTTATCAAGTCATTGTAAATAAAGTGGATCAAGATTCAAGAACTCCTCTTAAAGGAGCAGGTTTCACACTTTATAAAAAAGATTCTACTGGAGTCTACAATAAAGTAGAAGAGATAACAGCCGGCGAAACTACGACTTTTACATTTAAAGGTCTTAATGTTGGCGATTATAAACTTTCTGAGACGGTTACACCTGCTGGTTACAATACAATTGCAGACGTAGAGTTTACAATTTCTGCCAATGTGGATAAAGCGTCTGATAACCCAATTTTAAATACATTAGAGGCGACGTCAACGTCTACTAATAAACTGGTGTTTACTTCTAATATTGTCGATGGCTCATTAACCACTACAGTTGTCAATAAGAAAGGTTCCATTCTTCCTTCAACAGGTAGTGTTGGAACAACAATGCTGTATGTTATGGGTTCGCTCTTAGTGATTGGAGCAGGAATTTTACTAGCTGTAAGAAAGAAAACAAATAATTAAGATTATAAAAAGGAGATAGTTTATAATATCTATCTCCTTCATTTGATTAAAAGGGGGTGAGGTGTCCGGTATGATTTCTTTTATTAAGAGGCAATTTGTTACTATTTTGTTGATTGTCCTTTTATTAAGTGGTTTATCGTTAATATTATATCCAACATTTAGTGATATTTGGAATTCTTATCACCAGTCAGAAGCCATTGCATCCTATAAGCGTGATGTAGAAATAATAAATCAACAAGAAAAAGATAAACAACTGTCTGAAGCGGAACTGTACAATAAGCAGTTACCTATCGGTGTCAATCCTCATCTCAATCTTACCAAGGATGAGGAGGAAAGGTACAACACAACATTGGATATTACTGGTACTGGAATCATGGCTTATGTGGAAATACCAAAATTAAACACCAAGCTCCCAATTTACCATGGTACTGATGAAGCTGTGTTGGAGATAGCAATTGGACACATTGCGGGGACATCCCTTCCCATCGGAGGGGTGGGAACACATTCCGTTATTTCGGGACACCGTGGTCTCCCTTCAGCAAAACTATTTACAAATTTAAATGAGCTGGAAAATGGAGATACGTTTATGATTCATATTTTAGATAAAACTCTAATTTATGAAGTGGATCAGAGTTTAACGGTGCTTCCTGAAGATTTATCTGCTCTACAAATAGATTCTCAAAAAGATTATTGTACTCTGGTTACATGTACTCCTTATGGTGTTAATACTCATCGTTTATTGGTTAGAGGACATAGGGTATTTAAAGAGGGACTGAGTGAATCAAAAGATTCAGTAGCAGACTCTTCGTTTATACGTATTTCTCTCACTATAATGCTAATCATCTTTGCCTTTGCTTTAATATTTATCTTTTTTAGGAAAAAGAAATATCAGCAGACTTATAGACGATCAAAAAGAGGGAGACGCTAATTTTCAAAACTACAATTAGAGATAACTATACTGTTTTTATAAGGAATTTTCTTTTGGTTCCTAATAGGAGAAGACCCCGTCCCAGACCACTTTTTCCTCAAATGAAATCAAGAAGAAAAATAAACCCAACATCACCTGATGTTGGGTTTTCTTGCTTATTTCAAAGCTTTTTGAGCGTCTTCAATCATGAGTTTAGTTGATTCAAGACCGCCACCGCTTAGATACCATAGGTCTGGTGTTAGTTGGACAATTTTACCATTTTTAGCGGCAGGAGTTTCAGCGATGAGGGCATTTTCTAGGACGCCGTCGTTGCTTGAGTTGTCCCCACCGATGGCAAGGGTACGGTTGATGACAAAGAGGATGTCAGGATTGATTTCTTTCACACTTTCAAAGCTGACTTCTTGTCCGTGGCGAGAGTCTTCAAATTGAGTATCAGTTGGTTTGAATTTCAAGGTTTGATACAAGAAAGAGAAACGAGATTGGGCACCAAAGGCAGCCATTTTTCCTTCATTGAGGAGGATAGCAAGGGCTTTTTTGTCAGAACTTTCGTTTTTAGTAGCGACTTCTTGAATGCTCTTATCCAGATTTGCCAATTCTTCTTTGGCTTTCTGTGTACCAGTTTCGCCAAAGGCGCTTGCTAGGGATTCGATGTTGGCCTTGGTAGAAGTCCAGTAGTCGTCCTTGCTTGCTTGGAAGAGCACGGTTGGAGCGATTTCTTTGAACTTGTCTACGAATTTTTGGGTACGTGGAGAAGCGATAATCAAATCCGGTTCAAGAGCAGCAATGGCTTCTAGGTCTGGCTCCACCATAGAACCAACATTGTTGACATTTCCTGCAAGATCTTTTAGGTAAGTCGGAACAGTTTTTGTAGGCATTCCGACGATATTCTTTTCAAATCCTAAAGCGCGAATAGTATCCGCAGCACCGAGGTCGAAGGTCACAATCTTTTCAGGAACCTTTGAAAGTTTGACCTCGTCTAGTGAACTTTTAATGGTTACCTCTGTTGGAGCAGAGCTACTTGTCTCTGTCTGGCTAGTGCTTGAGTTTGTATTTGTACTACATGCACCAAGTAAGAGCAAGAAGCTGGCAGCTAGGGCAGTGAGATAAAGTTTAAGGGATGTTTTCATGATTTCTCCTTTTTAAAATGTGATAACGATGTAGGGAGTCTCTTAGATAGGCTTGTTAGCTAAGAGACAGAGGGTTCTCTAACATGAGTTCAGAATAGCTAGCTATAGATACAGATCTTTTTGCCATTGATATCAGCCAGCGTGATGGGAATCTCATAGAGTTGACTGAGCAGGTCAGCCTGCATGATTTGAGCAGTCGTTCCCTTGCAAAAGACTTGACCGTCTTTAAAGGCAACAATTTCATCCGCATATTGGCTAGCCATATTGATATCGTGGAGGACGATGATAATGGTCTTCCCTAGTTCCTCCACCAGTCGCCGAAAGATCTGCATCATGCTGACGCTTTGCTTGATATCAAGATTGTTGAGCGGTTCGTCTAGCAAGATAAAATCTGTATCCTGAGCCAAAACCATGGCGATAAAAACACGTTGGAGTTGTCCGCCAGACAGACTATCGATGTAGCGGTTTTTTAAGTTTGTCAGTTCCAGATAGTCAAGGGTTTCTCGGATTTTTTCCCAGTCCTCTGCTCTCAGTCTACCTCGACTGTAGGGAAAACGTCCAAAGCTGACCAGTTCTTCTACAGTCAATTTGGCTTGGTAATTGATCTTCTGCTTTAGGATGGTGAGCTCTTTGGCCAGTTCTTGCGAATTCCAACTCTCGATTTCACGGCCTTTGATGCTGAGAATTCCCTGATCCTTCTTGGTCAGTCTGCTCATGATGGAGAGGAGAGTTGATTTTCCAGCACCATTTGGACCAATGAAAGCTGTCAGTTTCTGAGGACTGATTTCAAGGGAAATGTCTTGTAAAATATCCTGTTTTTGAATGGATTTGTCAATGTTTTCCAGTTTCACCGACGCGCCCTCCTGTAAAGTAAGATAAAGAATAAGAGACCTCCAACGCTCTCAATAATCATGCTGATGCGAATTTCCAGTGCAAAGACTCGTTCGATGAGGGCTTGCCCCAAAGTCAAACTAATAAATCCAATCAGAATGGCTACGATAAAGAGCAACTTGTGCCGATAATCTTTGACGATTAGGTAGGTAAGATTGGCCAGCATAAAGCCGAAGAAGGCCATAGGCCCTACCAAGGCAGTGGCTGTTGAGGTCAAGAGCACGATGCCCCAGAGGAGTTCTCTCTGTTCTTTTTCAACATCTAGTCCCAGTATCTGAGCCGTTTCTCTTTGCAGGTGCAAGACATCTAGAATGACTGCTTTTCGAAAGAAAAAGATTGTCAAGGCGAGGATGATCAGAGAACCGATGGCTAGGATGGAAGTGTTGAGATGCTGAAAGGAGGCAAAGAGACTGTTCTGCAGTTTATCGTATTCATTTGGATCCATCAGAACTTGTAGGAAGGTACTGATATTTCGAAAGAGACTTCCCAGGGCTAGGCAGATTAGCAGAATGAAGACCAGATCTTGCTTCATCAGCGTTTTCAAGTAGCCTTGTAAGGCGAGAAAAAAGAGGGATTGAAGCAGAAGCAAGACTAGAAATTCTAAGACAGGAGACTTTCCAAGCTGTAGAAATTTGCTTTCAAATATCAGTAGTAGGGTTTGTAGCAAGACATAGAAGGCTTCGATTCCCAAAATACTTGGCGTCAGAAAGCGATTTTCCGTCAGGGTTTGAAAACTAATGGTCGAAATCCCTGTCGCGATGGCTACTAAGAGATAAACGATGATTTTTTGGGAACGCAGCTTCCAGGCAAAAGCAGACAGCTGGGTGATGGGCCAAAAGTAGAGAAGACAAGCTCCGATGGCCAGAATAATGAGAAGGCAGAAGAGCTTGGTATGTTTGCTTTTAAACTGCATCCTTTTGTCCCCCTCTCCATAGAAGTAGGATAAAGACGAGACTACCGATGATTCCTAGCAGGAGACTGACAGACAGCTCATAGGGCCGAATCAAGACTCGAGAGAGGATATCACAGGCCAGAACCAGATTGGCGCCGACCAGAGCGACCATGAGTTTGGTTTGGCTCAGATTATCTCCATAGCGCTTGCGGACAAGATTGGGAACGATGACCCCGAGAAATGGCAAGGCACCCACGGTAATCATGGTGACACTTGTCGTTAGTGCCACTAGAAAAAGGGCCAGTTTTTCAAGTAGAGAGTAAGAAATCCCCAAACTTTCACTGGTTTCCTTGCCCAGATTCATGATGGTGAAGGTTTGGGATAATTTCCAAACGGCTATCAGGATAATGAGGCCTAAGAAGAGCCACTCATACTGATGGGTCTGAATCATGGAGAAGGAGCCCTGGGTCCAAGCAGTCATACTCTGAACCAGATTGAAACGATAGGCGATAACTTCTGTGACAGAACCGATAATCCCACTATAGATGATCCCGATCAAGGGCAACATCCACCTCTCCTTTACAGAAAAAATAGTCATAAAGGCCAGGAAGAAGAGGGTAAATAAGATGGATGAGCCAAAAGCAAAGAGCATCTTTTGGGTCAGACTCGCAGACGGAAAGACAAAGAGGCTTAACACCATTCCCAGTTTGGCGGCTTCAGTCGTTCCGACTGTACTCGGAGCAGCAAACTGATTTTGAGTAATGGTCTGCATGAGGAGTCCTGCCATGCTCATACTGGAGGCAGCCAGGAGAATACTGATGGTTCTTGGAAGACGCGACTCTTGAAAGAGAAGCCAAGTCTGCTGGTCAAAAGCAAAGAATTTTTCCCAAGAAAAATCACTGGTTCCAATACTAATGGAGAGAAAGACCAGGAGTAGAAGTAAGCCTGTTAAAATATGAGAGAGTTTCATGCCCCGTCCTTTCTTGTAGATTTGGTATCGAAAGATACCTGCGGATATAAATGTAACACGATTTCTTTAATCTGTCAATAAATTTTCTGACAATTTAATGTAAAAAGAAAGAAAAATTCCTGAAATTACATCTGCCCCTCTATTTTATAGGATAAACTAGTAAAAACTAATCCAATTTCCTACTATCCTTCTCCTATAAAAAGTGGTAAAATGGAGGACAGAAAGAAGGAACTGATATGACAACATTATTTTCAAAAATCAAAGAAGTAACAGAGCTTGCTGCAATCTCAGGTCATGAAGCGCCTGTCCGGACTTATCTTCGTGAAAAGTTTACACCACATGTGGATGAAGTGGTGACAGATGGCTTAGGTGGTATTTTCGGTATCAAGCATTCAGAAGCTGCCGATGCACCACGCGTCTTGGTCGCTTCTCACATGGACGAAGTTGGTTTTATGGTCAGCGAGATTAAGCCAGACGGAACCTTCCGTGTGGTTGAAATCGGTGGCTGGAATCCTATGGTGGTCAGTAGCCAACGCTTTAAACTCTTTACTCGTGACGGTCGTGAAATTCCAGTGATCTCAGGTTCTGTCCCTCCACATTTGACACGTGGAAAGGGTGGACCAACCATGCCAGCCATTGCCGATATCGTTTTTGATGGTGGGTTTGCGGACAAGGCTGAGGCAGAAAGTTTTGGCATCCGTCCTGGTGACACCATTGTCCCAGATAGTTCTGCTATCTTGACAGCCAATGAAAAAAATATCATCTCAAAAGCTTGGGATAACCGCTATGGTGTCCTCATGGTAAGCGAGTTAGCAGAAGCCTTGTCAGGTCAAAAACTCGGAAATGAACTCTATCTTGGTGCCAATGTCCAAGAAGAAGTTGGTCTCCGTGGCGCTCATACCTCTACAACTAAGTTTGATCCAGAAGTTTTCCTAGCCGTTGACTGTTCACCTGCTGGTGATGTTTATGGTGGCCAAGGTAAGATTGGGGACGGAACCTTGATTCGCTTCTACGATCCAGGTCACTTGCTTCTCCCAGGTATGAAGGATTTCCTTTTGACAACAGCTGAAGAAGCTGGCATCAAGTACCAATACTACTGTGGTAAAGGTGGGACAGACGCTGGCGCAGCTCATTTGAAAAATGGTGGGGTCCCATCTACAACTATCGGTGTCTGTGCCCGTTATATCCATTCTCACCAAACTCTCTACGCGATTGATGACTTCTTAGAAGCCCAAGCTTTCTTGCAAGCCTTGGTGAAAAAATTGGATCGTTCAACGGTTGATTTGATTAAAAATTATTAAGCATAAGGGAGACGGTCAGGATGGCAGAACCAAACCTAGAAAGCCTTATAAAAGATCTCTATAACCATGCTCGTCAGGGTTTGAGTGAAGATTTAGTTGCTGCTCTCCTAGAGACTGCTAAAAAACTACCAACTACAAATGAGCAATTACTAGCAGTCCGACTCTCAGGACTGGTCACCCGTGAATTGCTCATCAATCCCAAGCACCCAGCACCAGAGTTGATCAACTTGGCGCGTTTTATCAAAAGAGAAGAAGCCAAGTACAGGGGCACTGCAGTTTCTGCTGTCATGTTTGGAGAACTCTTTAAAATGCTTTGATTCCACTGTGAATCAAAGCATTTTTTATATGTCAGAAGAAACATTTTGATGAGGAGATGAAAAAGCCATCCGATTCAGGATAGCTTCTTGGTACTTATACTCAATGAAAATCAAAGAGCAAACTAGGAAACTAGCCGCAGGTTGCTCAAAACATTGTTTTGAGGTTGTATATAAGACTGACGAAGTCAGTCACATATATACGGCAAGGCGACGTTGATGTAGTTTGAAGAGATTTTCGAAGAGTATTAGATTTGTTCAGCGATGACCTTTTCAGCTAGATTCATAGCATGGTCAGACACACGAGTGTAGTGGGAAATGATGTCGATAAAGTTGACTCCAGCTTGTGTAGAACACTCACCCTTGTTAAGGCGTTTGATGTGGGTCTTTCTGAGAACGCGTTCCATATTGTTGATTTCTTTATGGCGTTCAATCAGACTCTGAGCTTTTTCAATATCATTGTTTTCCACACTATCAAGGGCATCCTTGATGAATGTAGTTGTTGCTTGATAAATCTCAGCTAATTCCTCTAAAGCAGCATCAGAAAATTGAACATTCTTACGTTGAAGGTAGTCTGTTAGGTTGAGCAAGCCTTCTGCGTGGTCCCCAATCCGTTCCAAATCACGAGATGAATCCAGGATGTTGGTCAAGACTTCGCTTTCCTTTTGACTCAAGGATTCGCTTGAAAGTCTGATGAGGTAACGAGTGAGTTTTTCATCGATGGTATTGATGGCTTCCTCTGTCTTGTGCCCTTTTTCAGCTACCTTTTCATCCAAACCGATGATATAGGTATAAGAAAGGTCAAAAGCTTTGGCTGCATAGTTCCCCAAGTGCAAGAGTTCTTTTTTGGCATTTCCTAGGGCAATAGAAGGAGATTGCTGGATAAGTTGCTCATCAAGATAAAGGGGTTCGTACTTGACAACTTCGTCTTCGCCAGGGATAATCTTGGTTACAAAGTAGGCCAAGGCTCCGATGAATGGAAATTGTACAATGGTATTGCTTACGTTAAAGGCACCGTGAGAGAAGGCGATGGTCATCTCAGGTGAGAGATGAAGTAAAGCTTGGAAATACTCAATCATAGCAGTGAAGGGGCCTAATAGGATTAAGCAAAGAATAGTTCCTAAAACGTTAAAGGTAACGTGAGTTGCCGCAACACGTTTCGCAGAGATATTGGCTCCAGCTGCAGCGATGATGACTGTTAAGGTCGTCCCGATATTATCCCCGAAGAGAACTGGTAGCGAACCTTTAAGGTCAAGGAAACCACCTGCATAGAGGCCTTGCAAAATCCCGATAGTTGCAGAAGATGCCTGAATGAGGACAGTAATCACCGCGCCAGCAAAAACTCCCAACACAGGATTTTGCCCTAAGGTTACCATATATTCCTTGAATTGTGGTAAATCTTTAAGCGGACTCATACCGGCACTGATGAGGTTGAGAGCGTAGAAGATCCCCCCGACACCAAACAGGATGCGCCCGATATTATTTGCTGTTCTGTTTTTTGTAAAGAAGAGGAACATGGTTCCAAGGAAAATCAAGGGTAAAGCATACTCACCCAGTTTGAAACCGATGATAAAGGAAGTAACGGTGGTTCCGATGTTGGCTCCCATGATAATTCCGATAGCCTGTCTAAGAGTGAGAAGACTAGCGCTGACCAGCCCAACCGTGATAACTGTAACCCCTGTACTTGACTGAATGAGGGCAGTCACGACGATTCCGACTAGAACACCTAAAAAGGGATTGCTAGTGTACTTGTCAATGTAAAAACGAAGGCGATCTCCAGCAGCTTGTTGCAAACCGTCTCCCATGGTCTTAATACTGTATAAAAACAGTCCTAGACCTCCTAAAAAGTGAAATAAAATTTCCTGCCAATTAATGGACATTTCTTTTTCCTCCGAAAAATAATAACGGAATTTCTCCTATTCTATTTTAAAGGATAAAAGTAAATCTCACAAGTGTTTAGCTGAAATTTTCATAAGAAACAAGAACTTTCTTTTAAAATAAGAGATAGATTCCCTTTAAGATAGATGATTTATAGGATTGTGTCCAAATTTTACTGATTATTATCCTAGTTATAGTTTTTATGTTAAATAGATTGACATCGCTTTCATATAGGATAAAATGAAGATGATCCTGTTCTGGTGGTGTGCACAGAGAACAGTTACTTTTTATCAAAAAAGTGAAGCGCTTACTTTATATTTTATTAGGAGGATAAGATGAAAGATCTATTTTTTGAAAAACGTTGCCGTTACAGTATTCGTAAGCTGTCAATCGGGGCTTGTTCCTTGATGATTGGTTCAGCTCTATTTGCGAGCCCAGCTCTTGCCGAACAAGTCGCAGTCCCTGAAACAGCTGCAAATACGAGCGCCCAAGCTACAAGCGCTAGTGAGACAACTAATCCAGATACTGCAGCTCTCGAAAAACAATTAGAGGAAACTGAAAACAAAGTAGCTGAGCAACCAATTTCAGAAAACACTCCAGCAATAACGGATCTGGTTAATGAAAAAGAAGAAGCGAAGCCAGCTCTGACAGATAAAACTGAAAAACCTGCTCAACCAACTGAAAAAGAAGAAGTCAAACCAGCGGAAGCTCCTCAAGTGACTGAGAAGAAAGCCGACAAACCGACTCTAGCAGACGTTCCTAAAAATGAAGAAAAGAGTCTCCGACCAAAAGAAATCAAATTTGATACTTGGGAGGATTTGTTGAAATGGGAACCGGGTGCGCGTGAGGATGATCCCATTAACCGTTCATCAGTTGAACTCGCCAAGCGCCATAGAGGCCAGTTGGTTAATGAAAAAGCAAGCAGAAGAGCCAAGGTTCAAGCTCTAGCAAATACCAACTCAAAAGCTAAAGACCACGCTTCTGTCGGTGGTGAGGAATTCAAGGCCTACGCTTTTGATTACTGGCAATACTTGGATTCAATGGTCTTCTGGGAAGGTCTAGTTCCAACTCCAGATGTCATTGATGCCGGTCACCGCAACGGAGTTCCCGTTTATGGAACCCTCTTTTTCAACTGGTCTAATAGCATTGCCGACCAAGAAAAATTTGCAGCTGCCTTGAAACAAGACGAAGATGGCACCTTCCCTATCGCACGGAAACTTGTCGATCTTGCTAAGTACTATGGCTTTGATGGCTATTTCATCAACCAGGAAACAACGGGGGAATTGGTAGCACCTCTTGGTGAAAAAATGCGCCAATTCATGCTCTATACAAAAGAATACGCAGCCAAAGTCAACCACCCAATCAAGTATGCTTGGTACGATGCCATGACCTACAAATACGGCCGTTACCACGAAGATGGTCTAGGTGATTACAACTACCAGTTCATGCAAAAAGAAGGAGACAAGGTCCCTGCGGATCAATTCTTTGCCAATTTCAACTGGAACAAGGAAAAGAATGACCACTCCGTAGAGATGGCCAAATGGCTAGAGCGTAGTCAATATGATGTCTTTGCAGGCTTGGAATTGCAACAAGGTGGTTCTTATAAGACCAAAGTCAAATGGGATGCCCTCTTAGATGAAAAAGGCAAGTTGCGTTTGTCGTTAGGACTTTTTGCACCAGATACGATTACCAGTCTAGGAAAAACAGGCGAAGACTACCACAAGAATGAAGACATCTTCTTTACAGGTTATCAAGGAGATCCAACAGCTCAAAAACCAGCGGATAAAGAGTGGTATGGAATTGCCAATTTAGTTGCTGACCGTACACCAGCAGTAGGCCGAACCTTCACGACCTCTTTTAATACAGGTCATGGTAGAAAATGGTTTGTAGACGGTAAAGTTTCTAAGGATTCTGAGTGGAACTACCGTTCGGTTTCAGGTGTCTTGCCAACATGGCGCTGGTGGCAGACTTCGACAGGGGAAAAACTTCGTGCAGAATATGACTTTACAGATGCCTACAATGGAGGAAACTCCCTTAAATTCTCAGGCGATGTAGCTGGTAAGACGGACCAGGATGTGAATTTGTATTCTACCAAACTAGAAGTAACTGAGAAAACCAAACTTCGTGTTGCCCACAAGGGAGGAAAAGGCTCTAAAGTTTATATGGCTTTCTCTACAACACCAGACTACAAATTTGAGGATGCAGCCGCATGGAAAGAGCTAACACTTTCTGATAACTGGAAGAATGAAGAATTTGACCTTAGCTCACTAGCAGGTAAAACCATCTATGCAGTCAAACTCTTCTTCGAACATGAAGGGGCTGTAAAAGATTATCAGTTCAACCTAGGACAATTAACAATTTCGGACAATCACCAAGCACCACAAGCGCCGACGGGGCTATCTGTGGTGAAACAATCTCTTAAAAATGCCCAAGAAGCTGAAGCAGTGATCCAATTTGCGGGTAACCAAGATGCAGACTTCTATGAAGTCTACGAAAAAGATGGAGATAACTGGCGTTTGTTGACAGGATCATCTGCTTCAACCATCTACTTGCCAAAAGTTAGCCGTTCTGCTAATGCGACTGGTACGACTCAGGAACTGAAAGTCGTTGCAGTTGGTAAAAATGGCCTTCGTTCCGAAGCTGCGACGGCATCCTTTAACTGGGGGATGACAGTTCAGGATACGACTCTTCCAAGACCTTTGGCTGAAAATATTGTTCCAGGGGCAACGGTTATTGGTAGCACTTTCCCGAATACTGAAGGCGGCGAAGGTATCGAAGGTATGTTGAACGGTACCATTACTAGCTTGTCAGATAAGTGGTCTTCAGCTCAGTTGAGCGGTAGTGTGGATATTCGCTTGACCAAGCCACGTACCGTTGTTAGATGGGTCATGGATCATGCGGGAGCTGGTGGTGAGTCTGTCAACGATGGTTTGATGAACACCAAAGACTTTGATCTTTACTACAAGGATACAGATGGTGAGTGGAAACTAGCTAAGGAAGTCCGTGGCAACAAAGCACACGTGACAGATATCACTCTTGACAAACCAATTACTGCCCAAGACTGGCGCCTAAAAGTTATCACTTCAGATAACGGAACACCTTGGAAAGCCATTCGTATCTATAACTGGAAGATGTACGAAACCTTGGATACAGAAAGCCAAAATATTCCAATGGCTAAGGTAACCGCTCGTTCACTTGGAAACCATCAAGTTCAACTCGGCTTCTCTGATGTTCCAGCGGGTGCAACCATCACCGTTTACGACAAGGCAGATTCACAAACGCCAATTGCAACTTTGAAGTCTGAAAATGGTGGCGACCTAGCAACAGCACCATTGGCCTTTGACAAGCAACCAAATCTACTCTATTATCGTACCCAACTACCTGGTAAAGAAATCAGTAACACATTGGCAGTAGCGATTCCGCAGGATGAAAGAAAAATTGCTGCAGTTAGCCTTGAAAAAGGGCCTAAGAAGACAGTTTACAAAGAGGGAGAAAAACTTGACCTCAGAGGCGGAACCCTCCGTGTTCAGTACGAAGGGGGACAAGCTGATGAGCTGATTAACCTTACTCACTCAGGTGTGACAGTATCTGGCTACGACGCTCATCAAAAAGGGGAACAAAAGCTCACAGTTAGCTATCTTGGACTTCCAGTTACTGGTGACTTAAAGGTACAAGTGACAGGTCAAGATGAAGGAAAACCGAAAGAAGTAGCAGGTTTGTACATTACTCAGAAACCGAAAACAGACTATCTAGTAGGAGAGCAACTGGATCTTGCAGAAGGTCGCTTCGGTGTTCTCTATGATGATGAGACAGAAGAAAGCCATGCCTTCACAGATCAAGGTGTTGAAATTACGGGCTACGATGCTCAAAAGACTGGTCGTCAGACCTTGACCTTGCATTACAAGGGGCACACCGCTGAGTTTGATGTCTTGGTTTCTCCAAAAGCAGCTGTCAACGATGAGTACCTCAAACAAGAAATTACTGCTGCCCAAGGCCGTCAGTCAACCCTTGCCTACACCTTCTCAAGCGAGGACAAACAAGCAGCACTAGTAGAGAAGCTCAATACAGCGAAAGCTGTAGCAGAAAACCATAATGCTAGCCAAGAAGAAGTCAACCGGGCTTTGAATGAGTTGAAACAAGCAGGGACAGACTTGGATGGAAATCAACGTTATCAGACTGCTAGAGAAGAATTGGAAGGCTTGCTCGAATCCGTCCGTGAAAAAGATTCTCAAGCTGAGTTGATTGAACAAGCAGAAACTTTATTAGCTTCAGAGATGCCAACTCCACAAGCTTTTGCGGACATGAAAGAAAAGCTGAACAAGAAACTAGCTCCTACAGAAGAAAGACACCATGTTGGTAGCATGGAACCAAATGAAGTGGCTCCAACGGTTGAAGCTCTCCCTGAACTAGTTGTTGAAACTGAAACAACAGCCTTTGAACGTCAGGAGCGACCAAACTCCGAACTTCTCAAAGGACAACGCCGTGTTGTGCAAGTTGGAGTTGAAGGTCAAGTTCGTCGCTTTGTAGAAGTCGATGGTCGGGGTAAACGCACCCTTCGTTCGACTGAGGTAGTCAAGGAATCAATCTCAGAAATCACCGAAGTTGGTACAAAAGTTCTATCGAGCAACCAACCAGCTGAAGGTGTGAAAGATTTAGTGCTAGAAACTCCGAAACTGGAAATTGAAGAGGGGACAGTTTCCTTCAAACGTCAAGAACGACCAAATGCAGCCCTTCTCAAAGGCCAACGTCAGCTAGTACAAGTAGGAGTTGAAGGCCAAGTTCGTCGCTTTGTAGAAGTTGATGCTCAGGGCAAACGCACCCTTCATTCGACTGAGGTTCTCAAGGAAGCTCTTCCAGAAATTGTTGAAGTAGGAACGAAAGAAGAGCAAGTCTCACAAACGAGGGATCAAGCTCTTTCAGCAGCACCAGCAAAAGTTGAAGAAGTAAGTAAAGAGCTTCCAAATACAGGAGCGACAAGAGATGCTAGTCTAGTAGCGCTGGGACTCCTCGGAGTAATGAGTGGCTACGGCTTGCTTGCTGGAAAGAAGAGAGAAGACTAATCGGATTTACGAATCTTGGATTTTCTCATAAAAACTAAAAAACAAGGTTTGACTATAGATTGGTCAGGCCTTGTTTTAACTAGTTTTTCTTTCATTAATTAGTTATTTGGCAAGGTTTTTGTAGATTTTATTTTAAAAAATGCTAGTTTCAATTATAAGAAAGAACAAGAAAAGTTTAGGGTTTTTCTATCTCTTTTGCTGATTTTGTGATATAATTAACACGTATAAAAAAAGAAGGAGTCATATCTAATGGCAAAATTGACTGTTAAAGACGTTGACTTGAAAGGGAAAAAAGTTCTCGTTCGTGTTGACTTCAACGTACCTGTTAAAGATGGCGTGATTACTAATGACAACCGTATCACTGCAGCTCTTCCAACTATCAAGTACATCCTTGAACAAGGTGGACGTGCAATCCTCTTCTCTCACCTTGGACGTGTAAAAGAAGAAGCAGACAAAGAAGGTAAATCACTTGCTCCTGTAGCTGCTGACCTGGCTGCTAAATTGGGACAAGAAGTTAAATTTATCCCAGGTGTTACACGTGGTGCTGAATTGGAAGCAGCAATCAACGCTCTTGAAGATGGACAAGTTCTCTTGGTTGAAAACACTCGTTTCGAAGATGTTGACGGCAAGAAAGAATCTAAAAATGATCCTGAACTTGGTAAATACTGGGCATCTCTTGGAGATGGCATCTTCGTAAACGATGCATTCGGTACAGCTCACCGTGCACACGCATCTAACGTTGGTATCTCAGCAAACGTTGAAAAAGCAGTTGCTGGTTTCCTTCTTGAAAACGAAATTGCCTACATCCAAGAAGCAGTTGAAGCTCCAGAACGCCCATTCGTAGCCATCCTTGGTGGTTCAAAAGTTTCAGACAAGATCGGTGTTATCGAAAACTTGCTTGAAAAAGCTGATAAAGTTCTTATCGGTGGTGGGATGACTTACACATTCTACAAAGCTCAAGGTATCGAAATTGGTAACTCACTTGTAGAAGAAGACAAATTGGATGTTGCGAAAGCTCTTCTTGAAAAAGCAAACGGCAAATTGATCTTGCCAGTTGACTCAAAAGAAGCAAACGCATTTGCTGACTACACTGAAGTGAAAGACACTGAAGGTGAAGCAGTTGATCCTGGATTCCTTGGTTTGGATATCGGTCCAAAATCTATCGCTAAATTCGATCAAGAATTGACTGGTGCGAAGACAGTTGTATGGAACGGACCAATGGGTGTATTTGAAAACCCAGACTTCCAAGCTGGTACAATCGGTGTCATGGACGCTATCGTGAAACAACCAGGTGTGAAATCAATCATCGGTGGTGGTGACTCAGCTGCCGCAGCTATCAACCTTGGTCGTGCAGACAAGTTCTCATGGATCTCTACTGGTGGTGGAGCATCAATGGAACTCCTCGAGGGTAAAGTTCTTCCAGGACTTGCAGCCTTGACTGAAAAATAAATAGTTTAACTAAAAGAAGATGGTTTAACCATCTTCTTTTTAATTTCATTTATAAATATGTTAGATTTATCGATAAATGAAGGGGGGAGAGTAAATGTTTGCATCCTGCCTTGTAAAATGCTAGTATAAGAAGTAACGACTAAATTTAGATAAGGAAATGGCTTATAATGAAAAATAAAAAAGAAGTCTATGGATTTCGTAAAAGCAAGGTTGCCAAAACTTTGTGTGGTGCTGTTTTAGGAACTGCTTTGATTGCTTTTGCAGACAAAGCAGTATTTGCTGATGAAGTCACAGAGACAACTAGTACAAGTACAGTTGAGGTGTCTACTACAGGAAACCCAGCCACAAATCTACCACAAGCTCAGGGTGAAATGAGCCAAGTTGCCAAAGAGAGCCAAGCTAAGGCTGGTTCTAAAGACTCAGCTTTGCCAGTAGAAGTATCATCAGCTGATCTAGATAAAGCAGTTGCCGATGCAAAATCTGCAGGAGTTAAGGTAGCTCAAGATGAAATAAAAGACAAAGGAACAGCTACAACTGCTACAGAAAATGCTCAAAAACAAGATGAGATCAAAAGTGACTATGCTAAACAAGCAGAAGAAATAAAGAAGACAACTGAAGCATATAAAAAAGAAGTCGCAGCTCATCAGGCTGAAACAGATAAAATCAATGCTGAAAACAAAGCAGCGGATGACAAGTATCAAAAAGATCTAAAAAGTCCTCAAGAAGAAGTTGAAAAAATCAACACTGCTAATGCAACAGCTAAAGCAGAATATGAGGCTAAGCTAGCGCAATACCAAAAAGATTTAGCAACTGTCAAAAAAGCAAATGAGGATAGTCAACAAGACTATCAAAATAAACTTTCAGCATACCAGACAGAATTAGCTCGAGTACAAAAAGCTAATGCGGAAGCTAAAGAGGCATATGATAAAGCAGTAAAAGAAAACACTGCAAAGAATGCAGCGCTTCAAGCTGAAAATGAAGCGATTAAACAACGTAATGAAACTGCAAAAGCGACTTATGAAGCGGCAATGAAGCAGTATGAAGCAGATCTTGCAGCTATTAAGAAAGCCAAGGCAGATAATGATGCTGATTATCAAGCTAAATTAGCAGCTTACCAGACAGAATTGGCTCGAGTACAAAAAGCTAATGCGCAAGCTAAAGAAGCTTATGATAAAGCAGTAAAAGAAAACACAGCTAAAAATACAGCCATTCAAGCTGAAAATGAAGCGATTAAGCAACGTAACGCCGCTGCAAAATCGACTTATGACGCAGCGGTGAAGAAATACGAAGCAGATTTAGCAACAGTCAAACAAGCAAACGAAGCTAACGAAACAGACTACCAAGCTAAGCTGTCCAAATACCAGACAGAACTAGCTCGCGTTCAAAAAGCAAATGCCGATGCAAAAGCAGCCTATGAAAAGGCAGTTGAAGACAACAAGACAAAAAATGCTGCGATTAAAGCTGAGAATGAAGAAATCAAGCAACGTAATGCCGTGGCTAAAACAGATTATGAAGCTAAGGTTGCAAAATATGAAGCAGATCTTGCCAAGTATAAGAAAGATTTCGCAGCTTATACTGCAGCACTTGCGGAAGCGGAGAGTAAAAAGAAGCAAGATGGTTATCTTTCAGAACCAAGATCACAATCGTTGAACTTTAAATCAGAACCAAATGCAATACGAACAATTGATCCATCTGTACATCAATATGGGCAGCAGGAATTGGATGCTTTGGTAAAATCATGGGGGATTTCGCCAACAAATCCTGATAGGACAAAATCTACAGCATATTCATATTTCAATGCAATCAATTCGAATAACACTTATGCAAAGCTTGTATTAGAAAAGGATAAACCAGTCGATGTTACCTATACTGGTCTAAAAAATTCAAGTTTTAATGGTAAGAAAATTTCAAAAGTAGTTTACACTTACACATTAAAAGAAACAGGTTTTAACGATGGAACCAAAATGACTATGTTTGCCTCGAGTGATCCAACTGTGACAGCATGGTATAATGATTATTTTACTTCTACAAACATTAATGTAAAAGTCAAGTTTTATGATGAAGAAGGTCAACTTATGAATCTCACAGGAGGATTAGTTAATTTTTCATCTCTAAATAGAGGTAACGGTAGTGGGGCAATTGATAAAGATGCAATTGAAAGTGTTAGAAACTTTAACGGTCGATATATTCCAATTTCTGGTTCATCTATCAAGATTCATGAAAATAACTCTGCTTATGCAGATTCATCAAATGCAGAAAAATCGCTAGGGGCTCGTTGGGATACATCGGAATGGGATACAACCTCTAGTCCAAATAATTGGTACGGTGCTATTGTCGGTGAAATAACTCAATCGGAGATTAGCTTTAATATGGCTTCTTCTAAAAGTGGAAATATTTGGTTTGCTTTCAATTCAAACATTAATGCAATTGGGGTTCCGACGAAACCTGTTGCACCAACAGCTCCAACTCAACCAATGTATGAGACAGAGAAACCATTGGAGCCAGCTCCAGTAGCACCAAGCTACGAAAATGAGCCAACACCACCGGTAAAAACTCCAGATCAACCGGAGCCATCAAAACCAGAAGAGCCAACATATGAGACAGAGAAACCATTGGAACCAGCTCCAGTAGCGCCAAACTACGAGAATGAGCCAACTCCACCGGTAAAAACTCCAGATCAACCAGAGCCATCAAAACCAGAAGAGCCAACATATGAAACGGAGAAACCATTGGAACCAGCTCCAGTAGCACCAAGCTATGAAAATGAGCCAACACCACCGGTGAAAACTCCAGATCAACCAGAGCCATCAAAACCAGAAGAGCCAAATTATGATCCATT
>NZ_JAQFBD010000004.1:0-85774 GCF_027691175.1 Streptococcus halitosis | reverse complement strand
GATAATAAGTAAGTCTACGGCTGTCCCAGAATACAGGATTATTGAAGTAACAATATTTTGAATCATAAAACACCTCATTCAAATATATTTTTGAATGTATTCTAACATTAACCTTTGTAGATGTCAACTTAAAATCCACCAATTAATAATTGCATGTCAATATTTGTATTGTGAAACTAGTTTCAGAAATATATAGTCTTAAAGTATTGTCCACTGCGAATGGTTTTTTCAATATTTAAGAGGAGATTTATAATGGTTCATTTCTATAAATTTATAAACGAGTTATATATTTTGTTTAACCAATTATTAACTATTTTTATCAATAATCACTTCATTAATTTGTACTTTTTAATTTTGATTTATTTTTCGTGCATATTTTATATGAATTTAATTCTAATACATTTTAAATAAAAAATACGCAATTTTAATTGGCACTGACCCCCGTAAATGAGAATTAAATAAAAACACCTCCAAGTTGGATTTGGTACAATATAATCAAATGCTCATGGAGGTGTCTTTTTATGGTTAAAAAACGTGTGGAGACGGTGGTATTATTGTCAAGAAAATAGAATAACATGCTATAAAACTGTCGAAATAGGTGGCTTTTAGGATTTTAACAGAAATCAGTTCTATAATAAATTAAAAATCGTGTTGGTAGAAAAATCGTCTACTTCTACCAACACGATTTTACAAAGAGCCATTACTAACATCTCTTTTTCTCCTGTAAAACTATTGTATCTTGATACTTTAAGGAGTTTCAATCATTCGATCTGTTAACCGTTATTTTTTGGATCTAAACTTAATAACATAGCATTAATGGCGACGATGACTGTTGACACAGACATTAGGATTGCTCCTAATGCAGGGCTTAATGTGATACCAATAGGAGCCAAAATTCCTGCAGCTAGAGGGATAGCTATAAAGTTATAACCAGCTCCCCAAAATAGGTTTTGTTTCATTTTACGAGTTGTTTTGTGTGCTAATTCAATGAATGATTCAATATCTCCTGGATCGGATTGAGTCAATATGACATCAGCTGAATCCAATGCAACTTGAGTTCCAGCACCTATAGCTATACCAACATCTGCTAAGGCAAGAGAAGGAGCATCATTTACACCATCACCTACCATGATAACTTTCTTTCCTTCATCTTTAAGTGTTTTAACTAACTCATATTTGTCTTGTGGAGATTGATTTGATCTATATTCAATCCCTAAATCTACTGCCGCGCCTTGAGCCGCTTTTTCATTATCACCTGTTGCCATAATTGGTTGAATATTGTTCTTTTTAAGAGCTTTAATTAACTCTTTACTCGTTGGTTTTAATTCGTCCCCTAAAGCTACAGCACCAATGGCATCATCGTTTTCTACTAAGACACTAAGAGTTGCTCCTTTTGGAATATCCATATCAAGATTACGTCCATAGGCTTTTTGACTGATTAATTGGTAACGGTGCCCACCTGCTTTACCCTCTACTCCAGCACCGGAAATCACATCAATCGAATCAAAAGATGCTGGACGAATATTTTGCTGCTCGGCGAAACTTATAATTGATTGAGCAATTGGGTGGCTAGATCCTCCTTCAATACCTGCCAATAAGGCAATGATTTCCTCTTTTGTATATTTGTCATTAAGAAGTTTTACATCTAATACTTTAAATTCACCAGTTGTTAAAGTACCCGTTTTATCTAAAATCATCACATCTGCATCTTGAGCTATTTCTAAGGCTTGGCGGTCTTTTACTAGTAAGCCACGGCTAGCTCCTAAGCTTGTGCTACGGGCGGTTACCAATGGAATAGCCAGACCCAATGCGTGCGGACAAGCAATAACTAATGTAGTAATAGTAAATATAACTGCCGTTGGTACATCTTCTATAACCATCCACACTACAAAAGCAATTAGCGCGACAATAACAGCAATATAGAAGAGCCACCCTGCAACCTTTTGAGCAATATTTTCTGCTCTGGAAGGCTGACTTTGAGCTTGGCTGATTAAATTCTGAACTTGAGAGATGAAGGATTGATCACCTGTCTCAAGCACTTTAATATAAAGAACCCCTTCTCCATTTGTTGAGCCCCCGATTACTTCATCGCCAGGGCCTTTTTTAACTGCTTTTGATTCTCCAGTCAAAAGAGCTTCATTTAAACGTGATTCGCCACGCTCGATAATCCCGTCTGCTGGCACATTTTCTCCGGCTTGAACACGAATTAAATCACCTACCTGTAAGCCAGCAACTGGTCGTGTTTCAATTGAATCGTCTTCTAATACAACGTGAGCATCTTTTGGCACTAACTTAGCCAATTCTGCTTGTGCGTCTCCTGCTTCTCCAATAGCTTTCATCTCAATCCAGTGACCTAATAGCATGATTAATAGTAATGAAGCAAATTCAAAGAAAAAGTCCATCACGTGTTCACCCGTTACGTAGGTAATGATCACAGCATAAATACTGTATAAATATGAAACACTTAAACCTAAAGAAACGAGTGCCATCATTCCAGGTTCTTTTTGTTTAAATTCGTCAACTGCACCTTGATAGAATGGACGTCCACCATAAATAATTAATATAGTAGATAAAATAGCTACTACAATATCAGAATATGGAAAAGTAAACTGGAATGGTAGTTCAAATCCATGCAAAGGGACTAAGAGCATAATAATGATTCCTAGTGGCAATGACTTTAAGAAAAGTTCCTTAAAGCTTCCGTGATGATGGTGGGCATGCCCACTGTGTCCGCTGTGATCATGTCCACTGTGCCCGCTGTGATCATGTCCACTGTGCCCGCCGTGATCATGCCCAGCATGATGTACTTGATGTTGATCCTTATAGTATCCATGTTCATCTGTGATTCCATGCTCGTGTTTTAACTTATCCATGTCGTCATAATCATGGTGATTATGGGACGAATATTTGTTGTCATTATTCATTTTAAATTCCTCCTTATGCTTAATGATGATGTAAATGACATTCGCATTGTCCTTCTGGACAATTGCAATCCACTTCTTCTACTGCGAAAGATTTTTTCATCTCTAATATTTTTTCTAGTCGATCTATATCATCGAAGCTTAAAACATGATCTTCAATGATGCTTCCTATTACATTTCCGACTTTCTTATTGCAAATACGGTTAAAAATATCTTCTGCATAATCCCTAACGGCTTCTGTCTCTTCAATATTGGCAGTGTAAATAAACTTTCTACCTTCATGCTCTGTATTTAGTACGCCTTTTCCAACTAATCGACCTAAGATCGTTTTGATAGTGGATTGTGTCCAGTCCATTTTTTCTTGCAATACGGAAATGACTTTTTTACTAGTTACTCGATCATTTGCCCAAACTACACGCATGACTTCCCATTCTGCATCTGTGATATAAGTATTAAATTCTATTGTGCTCATTCTCCTTCCCCCTAGTCGTTTACAGATGTAAACAAATATGTTTAAAATAAGTTTACCGTTGTAAACGAATTATGTCAAGTCTTTTTATTAAATTCTCACTTTTTGGGGTCAGTCCCTTAAAACATGCTATTTTTATCATTGATAAATATTAATAGCTAACTTTCCGAAAAACAACTATTTTTTATACAAAAAAGACATCCAAGAGAAAATTCTTGAATGTCTGTAAACGTTGATAGTATCGTATTGATTAACGTTTTGAGAATTGTGATGCTTTACGAGCTTTCTTCAAGTCTGGTTGGGGCACCACTTATTTCATCTAAATTCAAAGTTCTTTAAAATCAACGCTTTTATGAGTGTTCAAAAAAGAAAAATTCAGCTAATTTCAATCAATTTCATCAAAATAAGGTGAACTTTCATTAAAAATAAACAGAAAGCGAACCAGAATATCAAAAGTTTACCTTATTTGGTTTTTACAGACAGAAATCAAGCAGACATTCACTACTCGTCAGTTATGACGAAAAATATTGATTTAAAGTGATTCTTAATATTCTAAAATTAATTATATCGCAATATAAATCAACCGAATAACCATTTTTTAAATAAATTAGATTTTCGTATATATAAGAAACGCCCTAACAAAAGTTAGAGTGTTTTTTGTAGTATTCTTTTTCTTGATAATTTATAAACTTTGAAAAACTATTTCTTAGATTGTCTTAATTGTGTGTAGTATTCTAGCTCATCATTGATTCTCATTACATAAAAAATAACAATCTGAAGCAACTCTAAATAATTCTGTATATGTTCTTTTTCGCTTTTATAAGCAAATTTACCATGAGAAAATTTATTTCTTATCTTTAATCCATTACCATATTTTTTATCATCCAAAATATAAGATAAATAATTATTTTCATGTTCAGAAAAAAGATTATCTGAATATTCACAATACCCTTTCTTACAAAGGTCTTCTGCAATATCTAGGATCAGTTTATCTTTATAGTATAGACAATATGTACCTGACTTCCATAATTTATTCAAAATGTTAATTTCTTGGAAATTTGTAAATGTTATCAATTCATTTGATAGTTTTAGAAGATTCTTATCTATTAAAATTTTTATCTGTTTTACTTGATAATCTTCAAAATCTGTAATTTTTACACCAGATTTAATATGTTTAAAGAATGTAGAATGTTCTTTTTTTGACGAGATAAAGCTTAGGGTACTTTGGTCAGAGAAAAGAGTTGAAAATAAAGCTGAATTATCAGAAGTATAACTCAATTTTAAAAATTTTTTCTCATTAAACGATTTTAATGATGCATAAGAAGAGGCTTTAGATTTAATCTCTAATAAACCTTGGTCGATTTCCCTGTGTCTAAAAAATAGTTCGTATTGGTCTAGGATACTATCCATCTCACAAATTATAGATTTTCCTCTTTCATAATAAGAAGATTCTTTATTGGAAGCGTGGAAGTGAAATCCTTTTATATTCAACTCAGTTTCTAAATAAATGTTGAAGTACCAATTAATAATCTCCTCAATATCAATATCATTTTTCTTTAGATAATCAAAATATGCATAAAATAATAAACCATAAGACTGTTTTAAATGAGAATCGTAGTCTTCGAAATGAGCATTTGATTTTTGGGAAAATAAACGAGTGAAACTAAATATTTCATCATTTGCAACCAACCAAGGCAAGCCTGTTTCATAATTAAAAAAACCAAATATATAAATATAATTGTTTAATAAAGTTGGGAAATCATGATGTTCATCCAGTATCATTTTATTAATAATGATTCCGTTACTTTCACAAACATATAACTGATCTAATTCTAAAGGAGAGATACTGACAGACTGAGAATAATGCATTCCCTCATTGGTTTCAAAATGTTTTTCCCAAAATTTATCACTTTTTCTTTTAGCTAAAAGCTTAATCTCATCATCAAACTCATATTTGCTTAATTTTTTATACTCAACAATTGATTGTAAATAATTGGGGTTAATACTATCTGTCTGACAGTATTCTTTTGCTAGATTATTTATCTCTTCATTTGTGATACCTAATTTAATATATAAACCATTAGAATCTGTATATTTTCCTGATTGATGATTCAGGAAAAATTCTATATTTCTAGACAGAGAGAGAAAATTTTCTTTGATAACTTGCGGGAATAGGTTAATCAGTTTTGTAACATTTTTAAGATTCATTGTCTGGATATTATATTTTTTAATGTATGATTCAAACTGACTAACATCATCTTTATTAATTTTTCCTAAGGATAGTACTAACTCCCAGAAGATATCTTTATAAAAAATATCAATACTATCATAGTCTATTTCAAATATGGTAATTGGGAAATTCTCGGATAAATCGTTATGAAATTTTCTAATTAGATGTTTGAATTTAGAAAATTCATTTTCTGTTTTTAACAATTTTAGGATTAAATGGGTTTCTATCAAATTATTAATTTCAGTTGAAGGCTTATAAGTTTCAATGTATTCCAGAGCCATATCGTATTGATATGGTTCTATTACACTATTAGGGGCATGAAATCTTTGGCTTGACATATTTTTAATATTCCTTATGTTCATTTGATTATTTTTTATCGCATTAATATTATATAGTGTTTGGGCATGCCGTTATTTAGGGTTAACTTAAATCAATTTTCATCCTTAATAAATATCTACACATAATTTGAAGATTCTAACCTCCCCTTGTCCATTGTATTGGTAAATCTTCTAAAATGCTTAGTAAGGTTATTGAATAGTCTGTTATATTTTTTTTCAAATACGATATGCAAGCTAATCGAACATCATCTTTTACTAGTGGGGCAAAATTATCAACCACTTCAATATACGAACTATGACTAGAAAGAAAATCGACTTTGTCTTGTATCTTTTTTTCCAAAGAATCAAGTATAGATTTAGCAAATTTGTCATCATCACTCTTGTATATTTTCCAATTTAAATATATCAAAAATTCTTTGCTAGGAACTGGTAAATCTATAAAATTCGGTTCCAAAATGCTTTGTTCGTATAGAAATAAATAATATGCAGAAAAATAACTGAATCGTTCTAGTTCGTGAATAAAGATATCTTTCATTAATCTTATATTTGAAGAAAAGATATTTACAACAATACCCATGTGAGAATCTATCTCGTGTTTTGCGGAAAGAGTAGGTTTATCTTTAAGTAACTCATCCGAGTAATTTAAAATAGTTTTTTCTCCCAACATTCTTAATAGAGTTGGTGAGGATTTTAAAATTCTATCTATTGTCATTATGCTTTCAAGGCAAGAAGATCGGTAAAGTTCATATTTATCAAAATTTCTATATTTTTTACGTACACTAGATTCTGCTATCTCATAGATCATATTCTTTGAAATCTCTTTCATTTCCTCCAAGGGGAAATCATTTTTCTGAACATATTCTTTTATCTCATTAATAATGCTATCTAGAGAGCGATCTAATGATGTCTTGTTTTTGTATAATTCTTTATTAGATCTATATCTAATAGAATCGCTATGTATTGAATTTAATTTATTGAGTTTGTCTATATTTTTATTTAACTGATATCCTTCATTACTTCGAGTATAGTATGCAAATAACGGTAGGTAGTATTCAAACAGAAAATCTAGTGTTTCTGTTATCATTTCGTATTCTTTATTTCTTATTGATACACCTGTCTTTGAAATACTCTCTTCAGAAATATGTAGAACTTCAATTATTTTTTTTAATGTACTTTTATGTGGCGTACTGGTTCCATTTAACCATGGGCGAACTGCTCTAGGCGTTTTTCCTGTCATTTTAGCAAGTTGCTCAACTGATATATTCTCATTTTGTAAAATCCTATTTAACTTTTTATAATCAAAATTTTTACTTTCCATAATTCAATTATATCATTTTTTAGGAAGTTTCATTTTTTAAAATAGCTATAAAACTTCCCAAGTATTGATTTAATAGTCTTATTGGCAGAAAATTAAATTGTTTTTTTCAGATAAAATAGAATTATCAAGAAAAACTTGATAAATAATTAAATAGTTCTTTTTGATGGCCATCAAATTGACGGATTGAAGCTCAAAATATAGACAGTCATATTAGCTATCTATATTTTGTTAAGTCTCGCCGTTTATTTGGTGTGCTTTTTTGTACCATTCGGTTAAACTCTGTTTAGTTTCTTTCCGTCTTCGAACGCAAAGGAAGTAAAATGACATCATATAGAAAAGTGATAACAGAATTGTATTGCAAGTTACTAGGTGAAGAGCTCAAAAAAATACTTAATGAACGAGAAATGTTACAAAATCAAATTGGATATGAAACAGCTGAAGGGGAAGTTGAGTTATTATCCGAAACAACAGTTGGACAAATTCTAAAGGGAAAAAGAAATATTAGTTTTAATGCTTCGTTAGCTTTTCAGACCAGTTTAGATTATAAAAATCCTAGGGAATTATTTTTCCCGAGTATTGAATTCGAACTACTACTTATTGAAAATATAATATCTACAATTTTGATAGATCCTACGTTTGAAAATACTTTTCTAAAAAAGTTAATAGCAAAAAAATTTTCCAATGTCTCGAAGAAAGAAGTATCGCAAATCATTGAAAAAAATAAAAAAATTTTTCTAGACTCCTTATCAAGCTTTATTTCAGATTTTCCAGAAGAAGAAACATCCTATCAAATTGCTGAAAAAATAACTGATTGGTTATCTGAATTTGCCTGCCTCATATCACAATTTTAAAGATAGACTGTCATAAAAACTGACAGTCTACTTCATGAAATTACGTTAAACTAAGATTGTTCTTAGCTAAGACAAATAATCAAATACGAGGTAAATCTAATGAAAACACGCAATCGCAACGGTGGCTACTCAGTCAATACTGCTAACGAATATATTAACAACAAGCAGGGCATTCTCTGCTTGAGCACCGAACTAGAAGCACAAATTAAATTTGAAGACGGCCAACCAACAGGTGAAATCATTGCTTATAAAGCTTGGTTCTCACAAAAAGGACTTCCGCCCTTTACCGTCAAATTTGAATCCGAAGTGGAGCTACCATCTTATATGGCATTGGTACAGTTTGATAATCTTCAAGCCTGCGAAGTTGGCTTTAACGTCTACTTCAAAGCTGACAATCTCAAGGAGGTCAAATAATGACGAATAGAGAACTGGGACAATATCTGCTCCAAAGCCTCAATATGGGACTTGGGAGCATTATGCAAGGAGAAACCAGCTATACTAATAGCTTTGACTGCAAAATTATGGACGAAGGGTTCCTCTTTCTTCCTCGTTTGCCAGCTGGTTATATCATTGATGATGAACTCTATCAGAAAATTTTCCTGATTGCGAATGCTGCTCTTTATCCTCGCTTCACTCTTCTCAAACAAAATTCAGCCTATTTTATGGCACTAGATACAAATGATATTCATGTCCAGCGTGGGCTCTTCTTCCCTTGGACAGCAGGCGTTTCTGAACGCCTAGTGATTCCTGATTTGGATGGATTCACGACAAAACAGAAGGGAAATCTTATTCCCATCATGAAAAATCTTACTCTTGACTTTAACAAAGTAACTTCTATGGCTATCGCTGGGAACAGCGGATCAGGTAAATCTTATGCTCTAACCTATTTTCTCAATATGCTCAAAAATATTTCTGACTTAATTATTGTAGACCCTAAATTTGATACGCCTAGCCGTTGGGCTCGTGAAAATGGAATTGCCGTTCTACACCCTCAGAAAAATCGCTCTAAATCAGACTTTGTTTCAGAAATCAATGAGAACCTAAGCGCCTGCTTGAATCTTATTCAACAGAGACAGGAAATTCTCTATGATAAGCCAGACCATCCATTTGAACATTTAACTATCGTCATTGATGAAGTACTTGCATTAACCGAGGGAGTCAATAAAACCATCAAGGACTCTTTCTTTTCGCTTCTATCTCAAATTGCTTTGCTTGGGCGAGCTACAAAAGTCCATCTTTTTCTAGTCAGTCAGCGTTTCGACCATACATCTATCCCAATTTCTGTTCGGGAACAATTAAATGTCTTAATTCAAATTGGTAATATCAACAAGAAGACAACGCAATTTCTATTCCCTGATTTAGACCCTGAAGGCATTGTTATCCCTATTGGAAAAGGAACTGGACTTATTCAGATTATTGATAATGAACATCCTTATCAAGTTTTACCTCTCCTTTGTCCTACCTATTATACAAAGAAAGGCATTCTGTAACCTATGAAAAAAACTTTCTTTCAAACGACTTACAACCTAAATGCGAACTTAATAATCCTTGCGTTGCTTAGCTTTCTCTTTAAGATTGGAATCAACTTACTTATTCAAATGTTAGAAACCACTAAACTCTCTGAAATGCAAGGACTTTTTACAACAATACTAGATAAGTTGACTGCTCTTGAACATTACATTCAACTATTGTCATTCTGCCTTATTCTCATTCCTACTCTTTTGGTTAGCATTGAGTTAGTTCAAAGATTTTTAAAAGATTCATTATGGAATTATTTCAAGTCTATTTACCAGACTTCTAGAATGAGACAATTTCTGAAGCAAGATGAACAATATGAATCGATGAATACAATTGAGAATCAGACCGTTACTCGCATCAACCCCATTTTAAAAAGTTTCAATCACTCTGTCTTAGGGTGTACAGTAGATGTAAGAAAAGAAAACGTCACTGTCTTACTTGCCATTCCAAGAACTCAACAGGCTCAGAAGTTACTGAAAGAAATGGAAGATGATATCAAGGAAGAAATTTCAAACAGAAATCCACACTATTATTTTTCTTCACCCCATCGAAAAGGTAATAAACTTTGGTTTACAGGAACTAAGAGATAAAGGAAAATATGGGGCTTGGCTCACATAGTGAAAGCCAATAGCCCCGTATTTTCAAAATCATCTATTCACGTGTAATGGGGTTACTACGACCCCCATTACACCAATAATCATCAATCATAGAAAGGAAATAAATGGCTAAAGAAAAACGATCGAACAAGTGGGCTTTCCTTCTTTATCAGGAAAGTGCCCCTGAGCATTATCTGGATGTTTTAGAGAACATGCATATCCCCTTTGTTCTCAGCCCATGGCACGACAAAGACATCAACAAGGAAACGGGAGAATTTAAAAAAGCTCACAAGCATGGAGCATTATATTTTGATTCACTCAAAAGCTATTCTCAAGTTTCCGAATTACTAATTAAGAACCTCAATACACCGGCCCATGTAGAACCTGTTATGTCTCCTAAAGGAATGTATGACTACTTCACTCATGCAGAAAATCCTGAAAAGACTCTGTACGATATCAATCAAATTGAAACTGGTTGTGGCTTTGAGCTAGATAAATTTCTTATCAGCAACAACAGTGACGAATTTCTTTCAATGGTAATTGATATGATAGAAGAACATAATTTTACAGAATTTAACAACTTAGTAAGATACGCTAGAAAAGAGAATCAGCAGTTGCTAAGTTTAGTTATGGATAAAACTTACTTCTTTGCAAAATATCTGGACTCACGCCGTCATTCTAGATATGGGAAGGAGGATAACGAATGCAAGTAATCCTACCAGATGAGCAAATTCAGCAAATTCAACTATTACTATCCAATCTTATTCAAAAAGAAATTAAACAACAATTAGAAAAAAATCTTTTAAGTTGTCCCTATTTGAACAAACAACAGACTTGCGACTATTTAGGAATTTCCAACAACACTCTTGATTCATGGATTCAAAAGGGGCTTCCATCCATTAAAATTGGAAAAACAATTCGATTCCACAAAGAATCTATTGACCGCTGGCTAAACAGTAACAACTAGAAAAATCAAGATTTTTATTTTATAATGGTCATGATATTTTCTGGTTCGATGAAAAGGAGAATATCATGACTATCAGTAAGACAAAAAACGGAACTTACCGCTTAAAAGTCTATATACCAATAGAAGCACGAATGCCTCTTGGCATCGTTAATAATAACTATTATGATAAAAGGTTTAAAACAAGAAAGGAGGCACGACAAGCAGAGATAGACTTACTCACGAAGTTAAACCAAATTGAAGATAATGCGTTTTCGGGACTAGGCAAAGAAGATATTCTTTTCTCAGACTTCTATACTAATATTTGGTGGGAATCCTATAAAGCAGGACAAACTACATCTACTTCTAAACCACCAAGCAGGTCAACAATTGCCAATACCAAAACATGTTTTGAAAAGCATATACTACCACTTCTTGGCAACTATACGATTCAATTTTTAAACCAAAATAAACAGGTTATTCTAAATTTAATGACGTCAAAAGCTAACGAATATGCAAACTTCAAAACTTTACGAAGTTACGTTATTTCTATTTTTGATTGGGCGGAAGAACTTGAGTATATTGAAGCAAATAGAGTTGCAAAAACTTTAAGGCGAATTAAGGCTGTCAAAAAAATTCAACTTGCAGAATCAAAACGTGATGAAGATTTATATTTAACTCATGAGCAACTCCAAGAGTGGTTTTCAGCCTTTAAAGAGGATTTAGAGAATGATAAAATATCACTCAAAGATTACGTCCTTTTCTATCTCACTTTTTTCCTCGGAGATAGAAAATCAGAAACATATGCTCTCCAGTGGAAACATATCGAGTTTTCAAAATCTCAGATTCAGTTAATTCAGGCTTTAGATAGATACGGACAAGTAAAATCTACCAAAGGAAATAAAAAAACAATCTTTTCTATTTCTAGTGACTTACTTCAACTTCTGACTTCATGGAAAAAACAACAAAAATATGAACTGGCAAAGTTTGGTATCATCAGTAATCCAGAACAATTCATCTTTACTTACATAGATACCAAAGGTAATATCAATAAACCTTTACATTCTGACTATCTCAATAATAAGATGAAAACTATCAGAAAGCGACACCCAGAGCTTACACACGCTACGCCACACAAACTACGTCATACGGGAGCAACGCTCGCTAAACAAGCAGGAATGAGCATAGAAGCCATTTCCGAAGCCCTAACACACAGCGATACAGGTACAACACAGATTTATGTCAATACTTCTAATGTAGTCCCTATGGCAGTCGGTGAATTTGCCTTAAAGTCTCTAAAACAATGAGGTGAAAATAAGGTAAATTTTGAGGTGAACTTTTTCAAAAAACATAAAAAAAGCACCCATGAGGTAAACTCTTGAGTGCTTTGAAACGTTGATATAATCGTATTGATTAACGTTTTGAGAATTGTGATGCTTTACGAGCTTTCTTAAGACCTGGTTTCTTACGTTCAACTTTACGTGAGTCACGTGTAAGAAGGCCTGCGCGTTTCAATGAATCGCGGAAGTCTGGGTCTACTTGAAGAAGGGCACGAGCGATACCGTGACGGATAGCTCCTGCTTGACCAGCGTATCCACCACCTACAACGTTAACGAAAACGTCGTATGAACCTACAGTTGAAGTAACTGCGAATGGTTGGTTGATAACAAGACGAAGGTCAGCGTGTGGGATGTACTCTTCAACATCTTTTTTGTTAACAGTGATTTTACCAGTTCCTGGAACAAGGCGAACGCGTGCAACAGCGTTTTTACGACGTCCAGTACCTGCATATTGTGCTTGTGACATACTTTATTGTTCCTTTCCTTAGATAAGTCCTGAAATATCAAGAACTTCTGGTTGTTGTGCAGCGTGAGTGTGCTCAGCTCCAACGAATACTTTCAATTTCATACCTTGAGCGCGACCAAGAGTATTGTGTGGAAGCATACCTTTAACTGATTTTTCGATCAAACGTACTGCATTTTTAGAACGAAGTTCACCAGCAGAGATTGATTTCAATCCACCTGGGTGGTTTGAGTGAGTGTAGTAGATCTTATCAGTTGCTTTTTTACCAGTCAATTTAACTTTTTCAGCATTGATAACGATTACGAAGTCACCTGTATCAGTATGTGGTGTAAATGTTGGTTTGTTTTTTCCGCGAAGTACGCTAGCAACAACTGCTGAAAGGCGTCCAAGAGGTACATCAGTTGCGTCAACAACGTACCATTTGCGTTCTACTTGGCCTGGTTTAGCCATGAATGTAGTTTTGTTCATGATTTCTCCTATATGAATATCGTTTTTGTTTACTGGGCGGATGTTCCGGTCCGCGGGGTATTTGAAAGGTTCCGGGGCCTTACAAATGGGGTAAACAATACCGTCTACTATCATACCAAATTTTACTACTAAAAGTCAATAGATATGAAAAATATTTTTGCCGATTTCAGTGTTTAACATCTAGAAAAACCTCGCTTTTGCGAGGCTCTCCTATTTATAAGCTAAGGCACGTTTAAAGGTTTTCCAGATTCCCAAATCATCCGTTTGAAGGACTAGACTAGCATACATGCGTCCGATAAAGGCTGTTGCAGTTACTGCAAAAACAACCGTTATGGCAAGTGAAATCCAAGCTTCTAGACCACTTGCATACCCATTAATAGCTCTAAATGGCATAAAGAAGGTCGAGATGAAAGGAATATAGGAACCAATTTTCAGAACTAAATTGTCTCCTGCAGCACCTAGAGCGGTCACTCCAACGAATCCTGCGATAATCAAGATCATCAGTGGCGACAAGGCCTTTCCTGAATCCTCAGGGCGAGAAACCATAGAACCTAGGAAGGCTGCCAAAACAACATACATAAAGAGACTAACCAATACAAACAATAAGGTATTGAGCGAGAAGGCATCTCCTAGATGATTTAAAATACCAGATTGAGCTAAGATTGGTAGGTCTTTAAAGAGAAGAATGGCAGCCAGCCCACCCACGACGTAAATGCCAATATGAGTCAAAATCACAAGGAGCAGAGCCAGCATACGAGCGTAGAAATAATGACTAGCTCGGATACTAGAGAAGACCACCTCCATGATTTTAGTTCCTTTCTCGCTAGCCACTTCCTGAGCGGTGACGCTAGCATAGGTAATCAAGATCATATAAAGGAAAAATCCTAAGCCCAATGCCGCCATGTTCTGCACTGTTTTTTTATTTTCTTTAGCTTCATCAATCTTCTCTGTATAGTCAACAGTTTGACTCAAGTATTTTTCCTGCTCTTGAGACAAATTAGCTGCCGAACGATTCAGTTGATACTGCAGTTCATTTAGCTTATTGGTTACAGCCAGCTTGATGCCACTTTCAAGAGAAGTTTCACCGTGATAGACGGCCTTGAGAACACTGTCCTCTTGGTCAATGGTTAGGTAACCCTTGATTTTCTCATCCTTGATAGCAGCCTGGGCACTGGCTTCGTCCTTATAATCAAAATTGATACCATTGGTACCCTTGAGTCCCTCAGCTACAGATGGCACTGTTGTTACTACTGCTACCTTGCTATTTTTAGCCATCGAAGAATTTTGGAGATAGCCGATTCCTACAGATAATCCTAAAAAGAGGAACGGCGAAATCACCATAAAGAAGAAACTCCACGACTTGACATGTCGAAGATAGGTTTCCTTCATTACAACCCACATATTTCTCATACTTCCACCCCTGATTCTAGTTTAAAGATTTCATCGATTGTTGGAGCTTGTTGGTCAAAGGTCGCGATATATTGACCTTGAGTGAGGATGGGGAAGAGTTCCCTTCCAGCGTCCTCATCATCTAGGATTAATTTCCAACTGCCTTGCTTGGTCAAGCTCACCTGTTTGACATGAGGAAGGTTTTCCAGTTCTTCCTTGCTTCGTTCACTTGAAACAAAGAGACGTGTTTTTCCGTATTGATTACGGACATCCTGAACTGGTCCATGCAAGACCACACGCCCATCACGAATCATCAGAATATCATCACAAAGTTCCTCGACGTTGGTCATGACATGGTCAGAAAAGATAATGATTGCACCGCGCTCTTTCTCTTTCAAGATGACCTGTTTGAGCAACTCGGTATTGACTGGATCCAAACCACTAAAAGGCTCATCCAAGATAATTAAGTCTGGTTCATGGATCAAGGTGATGATCAACTGAATTTTCTGCTGATTCCCTTTAGAGAGACTCTTGATTTTGTCGGTCAATTTCCCCTTCACTTCCAATTTTTCCATCCATTGAGGGAGTTTTTCCTTGACCTCCTTAGCATCCATGCCCTTTAGAGTAGCCAAGTAGCGAACTTGTTCAAGGACTGTCAACTTGGGCATGAGGCTGCGTTCCTCAGGCAGATAACCAATCCGAGTATAGGTTTCCTGACGAATTTCCTGCCCATCCAGACTGATCTCTCCTTGATACTCTAAAAATTTCAACATACTGTGGAAAATCGTTGTTTTCCCAGCACCATTTTTTCCGACCAAGCCCAGAATCCTTCCCGGACTTGCCTGAAAATCGACACCAAACAAGACTTGCTTGGAACCGAAACTTTTCTCTAGATTTCTTACTTCTAGCATCTTTCACCTCCGAAATTTCTTGCACTCATTATACTCCTTTTTGACAGCCTTTACAATGATTTTTGTCCATTTTTATCGATATTATTTATAGTAAAAATCTACCAAATCTAAGGTTTTTAAGCGCTCTAGTAATAACTTAAGTATAACTCATTAAAGGCTTTCTGAAATAGTTTCCTCCTCAACTGTCTATTTTTGATCCTGAATTGTTATGTGAAAAGAAAAAATCCACCCCGAAGGATGGATTGATGAGTTAACGTACTTCTGCATTCACTTTTTCTTCGAGTGATGCTTGGATTTTTTCCATATAGCGTGCGACTTCTTCATCTGTCAAGCTGTCTTCTGGATTTTGGAAGGTCAAGCTATAGGCCATTGACTTCATGCCAAGTCCTAGTTTTTCACCTGAGAAGACGTCAAAGAGTTTGATATCTGTCAAACGTTTCACGCCCGCAGCTTGGATAGCATCTACAACTTCTTGATGAGTGACTTCTACCTTGAGAAGTAGAGCAATATCACGACTAACAGCTGGGAATTTGGTAATTTCCACAAATGGAGCAGCAGGTTGAAGCGCAGCTTCGATGGCTGAAAGGTTGAGCTCAGCTACATACGTTTCTGGAATATCGTAAGCCTTCGCAGTAACTGGATGCACTTGCCCAAGGAAACCAAGAACTTGGTCACCGAGTGAAATCACGGCTGTCCGTCCTGGATGGAGGCTTGCCATCTCAGCTGTTGCTGTATAAGTCACTTTGAATCCCAGGCGAGTAAATAATGCTTCAAGGATTCCCTTAGCATAGAAGAAATCAACTGGAACTGCCGCCGTTTGGAAATCTTTTTCTGCAACCAAGCCGGTTAAGGCAAAGGCAAAGCTGTTGATCTCGTTTGGTAGATCTTCTTTTGGATTGCCTGTTTGTTCAAAGACTTTTCCAATCTCGTAAAGAGCCAAGTTTTTGTTCTTACGAGCCACGTTGTAGGCCACCGTATCAAGGATACCTGAGATCATATTTTGACGGAGGACAGAACGGTCCACTGTCATTGGCCACATGAGTTCTGTAAGGTTACTTGGTTGAGCTGTGAACTCAACTGCTTTTTCAGGAGTTGTTAGAGCGTAGGTAATGATTTCTGTCAAGCCTGCCCCTTCAGCAATCGTACGGACTTGGCGACGCAATTTTTGTGTTGCAGTCAATTCACCTGCTGTACCATCATCTTTTGGAAGACTGGTTGGCAAACGGTCATAACCATAGATACGAGCGATTTCTTCAAAGAGGTCTGCTTCGATAGTGATATCCCAACGACGACGTGGTACGCTGACTGTAAATGATTCTGCATTGCCAGAAAGGCCAAAACCAAGACGACGGAAGACATCTTCGACATCAGTGTATGAAAGCTCCGTACCAAGGACGCGGTTAACGTCTGCAAGGGTTGAAGAAACTTCTACATCAGAAGTGTCAAGCTCACCCGCTGAAACGATTCCCTTACGCACCGTCGCACCTGCAAGTTCTGCAATCATGCTCGCTGCAGCATCCAAGGCCTCATCGACTGTTGCCACATTAATCCCTTTTTCAAAACGAGAAGATGATTCCGAACGAAGGTTAAGGCGTCCGCTAGTCTTACGAATGGATGTGCCATTGAAAACAGCTGCTTCTAACACAACTCGACTTGATTTTTCAGAGATTTCTGTAGCCTCTCCACCCATGACACCTGCAAGGGCTACTGGTTTGTCAGCGACAGTGATGACTAAATCATTTGTTTCCAAGTCACGTTCTTCACCGTCCAAGGTTACCAATTTTTCACCAGCACGCGCTTCACGCACACGGATGTCAGTCCCTTCAAAGGTGTCCAAGTCAAAAGCATGCATAGGCTGACCAAAATAGAGTAGGATATAGTTGGTCACGTCGACCACATTATTGATGGGACGGATACCTTCATTCATGAGGAGATTTTGCAACCATTGCGGACTTGGTGCGATGGTCACATTGTCCAAGATACGGGCTGCATAGTATGGTGCCTTGTCTGTTTCAATCCCTACAGAAAGAGCGTCTGCTGCAACTTCATTTGTTTCTGTCAGAGTAAATTCTTTAAAGTTAACTGCCTTGTCATAGATGGCTGCTACTTCGTGCGCTACTCCACGCATAGAAAGAGCGTCTGCACGGTTTGGAGTGATGGAAAGTTCGATGATTTCATCATCCAAGTCTAGGTAAGAGAAGACTTCCTCACCTGGTACTGCATCTTGAGGCAAGATTTGAATACCATCTGCAAATTCCTTTGGTACAACTGAGTCAGAAATTCCCAATTCACCAAGTGAACAGATCATTCCAAGTGATTCTAAGCCACGGATTTTCCCTTTTTTGATTTTGTAATTGTCAGCGATACGAGCTCCTGGAAGAGCCACCATGACCTTGATACCAGCACGCACATTTGGGGCACCACAAACGATCTGACGGGCTTCTTCTTCGCCAACGTTAACCTGACAAACATGCAAGTGAGTTTCTGGCACATCTTCGCAAGACAAGACCTCACCGACGACAATTTTTGAGAGACCGGCAGCCGGTGATTCGACACCTTCGACCTCGATCCCTGTAGTTGACATTTTTTCAGCCAACTCTTGTGATGGCACATCAATGTCCACCAATTCTTTTAACCATTTATAAGATACAAGCATAATTCTGATTGTAAGATCTCACCAAGTAAGACCTTTTCAATTCCTTTCTTTTTCTTCGAGTCAGTCCTCACCGTTCTCATCAAGAGAAAATGACTAGGACTGTATAGGACTGTGTTTCAGGTTTCAATCTTATTTAAACTGTTCTGAGAAGCGGATATCTCCTTGGTAGAATCCACGGATATCGTTGATTCCGTAGCGAAGCATGGCTACACGCTCTTGACCAAGACCAAAGGCAAAACCAGAGTATACAGTTGCATCGATACCACTCATCTCAAGGACACGTGGGTGAACCATACCGGCCCCCATGATTTCGATCCAACCTGTTTTCTTACATACGTTACAGCCGTCTCCGCCACACTTAAAGCAGGAAACATCAACCTCAACAGAAGGCTCTGTGAATGGGAAATAGGATGGACGCAGACGGATCTGACGCTCTTCACCAAACATTTTTTGAACGATCAATTGAAGCGTTCCTTGAAGGTCAGCCATAGAGATGTTTTTCCCAACAACCAAACCTTCGATTTGGTGGAACTGGTGACTGTGGGTTGCATCATCCGTATCACGACGGAACACACGCCCTGGTGAGATCATTTTCAAAGGACCTTTTGAAAAATCATGGGCGTCCATGGCACGCGCTTGAACTGGAGACGTGTGAGTACGAAGCAAGATTTCTTCTGTGATGTAGAAAGTATCCTGCATATCACGAGCTGGGTGATCTTTTGGAAGGTTCATACGCTCGAAGTTATAGTAGTCTTGCTCCACTTCAAAACCATCCACGACTTGGTACCCCATCCCGATGAAAATATCTTCGATTTCTTCACTGGTTTGTGTAAGAACATGACGGTGACCAGTCGCAACTGGACGACCTGGAAGTGTTACATCTATGCTCTCACTAGTCAGTTGAGCTGCGACTTTCTTTTCTTCCAAGAGTTTCGCTGTTTCCTCAAAGGCTGCTGTCAAGACATCACGCGCTTCATTGACGTGTTTCCCGATGACAGGGCGCATTTCAGCCGATACGTCCTTCATTCCTTTAAGAATCTCCGTAAGCGAACCTTTTTTACCAAGGACAGAGACACGCAATTCTTGCATCTCTTTTTCATTTTCAGCAGTAATCTGCTTCAAGCTAGCCAGCGTTTCTTCGCGAAGCGCTTTTAATTGTTCTTCAATAGTTGACATAATTCCTCCATCAGTCGCTCGTAGATAAAAAGAAAACCACATGTCAAAAACTCCACTCGGAGCGTTGACACGCGGTACCATCCGTTTCATCTGACAAGTCAGACCTTCATTTCTAAATCCATGCGCAAGTGAATTCACTCAGCTTTCATATAGAGAGCTTGCAGTCATGGCTCTCCTCCCTGATATACTTCCCTTGAGTTACTAGTCTTGCGGATTTCTATTCGATTACTACATAGTTTATCAAATTTTTAGTTAAAAAACAAGTTAGACCAGACTAATTTCAATATAAAAAGGAACAAGATGCAATGCACTACCTATTTGTAAGATCTGTTTCATCCGCTTTCCTTTTCAATAAAAGAGTTGCTGCTTGATTAAAACCATCGCACCAGTTATACCATTTTGCTTCATACTCATCTTGAGCTAAGATACAGTCTTTTAAATCCAAAACAGAGTAAATCTTTCTTTCCTCGCAAGCTTGCGCATAGAGATGATATAGTTCATCGCCACCATCTCTATCCCACTCAGCAGAAATCATATTCCTACCCGCCAATAAAGCCTGATAAGCCCTGTGATGGCCATCTGTAATCAACAAGCAATCTCCGGAAGGTAAGAACACTGATTGGATTAATATTGGGCATTTCTGCCGACTGATAAAGTGTCTGGATGCCTTCTAGTTTCTTTTCTGATAAGTATAGTTGAGTCGGATGGAGAGCTTTTATGTCGACTTTCATTTCTTTCTCCTCAAGGGAATTCGATACTCACTTCTGCTTGCCCTTAAATCGCCATTGGAAGCGAAGCTTGTCATAGAAAGGAAATTCGATAAACAAGACTCCCAAGCCTACACAGAAACTGGCAAGAACATCTGATGGGTAGTGAACTCCCAGATAGACTCTTGATAGCAGCACACTGACTAGGTAGAAGCCAAGAACGATTTGCACAATTTTTTTCCAAACCGGATCTTTAATTCGTTGACTGAGAATGATAATCAGAGTCCCTACCATCAGCGTCACAGCCAGAGAATGCCCACTTGGGAAGGAAAATCCCTTCTCCTCTACCAAGTGTAAAATAGCTGGCCTAGGGCGCTGGTAGATGTTTTTAAAGGTCACGATTAAAAGACCAGCTAAGGCTAGATTGCCCGCCATGAAGTAGCTTTCTATCTTCCACTGCTTACGATAAAAGATAAAGGCTGCAATGGTAACCCAGGTGATAATCACTGGGATATCAATCAAATGCGTAAGGGCACGGAACAGAACTGTCAAATAATTTGGCAAGTCCCCACGAAGGGCAGTCTGAATCGGTTGATCAAAACCGACCAACGTTTCAGGATAGAACTTAACCATATAGCCAAGAAGGACGAAAAGTAAAAGGGCAAAACTGCCCTTCATTAAAAATGTTTGTTTATCTCTCATAATATTTTAAGGTTGGTTTTAAGAGGACATACAGCAACCAGAATGAAACGGCAAAGATTACACCCTCAATCAAGTTAAAAGGTAAAACCATGGTCATTAGGTAGTTGGAAAGTCCCAAAATTTTTCCAATATCAAAGTTGGCAAACTGCGCGTACAAAGGAACCGCATAAACATAGTTGAGAACCAACATAGCAGCAGTCAATCCAATAGTTCCCGCTAGAGATGCTAGTAGGAAACGAAGAGTGCTACGTTCCTTTTTCCAAATCAAACCAAAGGCGATAACAAAAACTCCCAAGGCTACGATATTCATTGGCAAACCAATGTAGGTATTCACGCCCTGGCTATTCAGAAGCAACTTCAAGAGTGAGCGAAGCAAGAGAATTCCTAGTGCAGCTGGCAAATCCATCACCACCAAACCCAAAAGGACTGGCAAGATACTAAACTCGATCTTGAGGAAGGTCGCCGCTGGCAAGAGCGGAAAGTCAAAGTACATCAGCACAAATGAAATGGCTGATAAAATCGCAATGGTCGAAAGTCGACGTGTGTTTGTCATAACAGGTTCCTCCAATTTTCTATAAAATCAGAAGAAGTTGGAAAGGATCCCTCTATCTATTCTCACTTTTTATATCCCAAAAGCTCCCTCTCACTCTTTTGAGCAAGCGGTTGCAATTCATCTATAAACTCATCAGAACAGACAAAGCTATTCTTTCGTCTTCTCCCATCCAGACTATACTGTCGGTTGTGGAATCGCACCACATCAGCTTGCGCTCGCGGACTTCTTTAACTAAGATATTTTGGATTAATCTAGGCGTCGCAGTCGAAGATAATACTTGAGTATATCGAGACAAGACAACGAAGAGTAAGCCAAAATAGCTAGTTAAAGTCACCGCCGGTCGGGAATTGCACCCAGCCCTGAAGACCCTTTAATCATAACAAAAAACGCTTGCAAGTGCAAGCATTTTGATTATTTCAATTTATCTGCTTCATAGGTGTGAACAAGATCAAGACCTGCAAAATTCTGCTGGCGAAGAGCCTCATATACAATCATGCAGACGGTATTCGAAACATTGAGACTGCGGACGTGTTCATCGTTCATAGGAATACGGAGTGCTTTCTCAGGATGTTCTCGCATAAAGTCCTCAGGCAAGCCCTTGTCTTCACGTCCAAAGAGAAAATAATGGTCCTCGTCAGTCGATAAATCTACCTCAGAATACACCTTTTCAGCAAATTTCGAAATCAGATAGAGTTTTCCCTTTATCTGAGACATGAAATCTTCCAAGCTGTCATAAAAATAAATATCTAACTTATCCCAATAATCTAATCCAGCTCGCTTCATCTTGCGATCATCAATAGGAAATCCCATCGGTTTGATGATGTGAAGGGGAGAATTGGTCGCAGCGCAAGTACGCGCAATGTTACCTGTATTTTGTGGAATCTGAGGTTCAAATAATACAATGTGATTTGTCATGACTTGCTTCCTTTCACCATTGCAAAAAAATAGCCACACTGCCCGGAGTCAAGCTCAGCAAACAGCGTGGTTAAGGCATCGTTAACTTACCTCACAACAGGTTTGAAGTAAATCAGCGAAGCTACTTTCTTAGTATAACACTTTCAGAATCATTGTCAATAGAAACGACTTGATTTTTTTACTTTTTTTGATAATATTTCCATACTTAGTCATTCTTTTTCTGAGAAAGGATATTAAATGAGCGAAATCACTTCATATAATAGACATTTCTATGAAAGGTGAGCAATTTTATCTTTGAAAACTTACAAAAAGTCTTTTCTTATCCTCTAAAATGGCTTGGTAAGTGCATTTTTTGCGAAAAAAGGGTATGATAGTTACATCATGAAAAAGTAGGGTTTTTATATGAAAATTGTCCTTGTTGGTGGAGGGAAAGTCGGTTTCGCCCTCTGTCGTTCACTGGTTGCAGAAAAACACGACGTTGTCCTCATCGAACAAGATGAGGCTGTTCTCGATCATATTGTCAGTCGCTTTGATATCATGGGACTCCTTGGAAATGGAGCAGACTTTGCTATCTTAGAGCAAGCCGGCGTTCAAGAGTGTGATATCTTTATTGCTCTAACGGAACACGATGAAGTGAATATGATTTCAGCAGTACTTGCTAAAAAAATGGGCGCTAAAGAAACCATCGTTCGAGTGCGAAATCCTGAATACTCCAATGCCTATTTCAAAGAGAAAAATATTCTTGGATTCTCACTTATCGTTAACCCAGAACTCCTAGCCGCCCGTGCTATCTCAAATATCATTGATTTCCCGAATGCACTCTCAGTTGAGCGGTTCTCAGGGGGACGGGTCAACCTGATGGAGTTTGTTGTCAAAGATTCCAGTGGTCTCTGTCAAATGCCAATCTCAGATTTTCGTAAAAAATTTGGCAATATCATTGTCTGCGCTATGGAACGAGACCATCAACTTATGATTCCGAGCGGTGATATCACCATTCAGGACAGAGATAGGATTTTTGTTACTGGGAATCGTGTGGATATGATGCTCTTCCATAACTATTTCAAATCACGTGCAGTGAAAAGCTTGCTCATCGTTGGTGCTGGAAAAATTGCTTATTACCTACTTGGCATTTTAAAAGATAGCCGTATTGACACTAAAGTTATCGAGATTAATCCTGAGAGAGCTCGTCTCTTCAGTGAAAAATTTCCAAATCTCTATATCGTACAGGGAGATGGAACTGCCAAAGATATCTTGCTTGAGGAAAGTGCTCCCAACTATGATGCAGTTGCAACTTTGACTGGGGTTGATGAGGAAAACATCATTACCTCTATGTTCTTAGACCGTGTTGGTGTCCATAAGAATATCACCAAGGTGAATCGAACTAGCCTTTTAGAGATTATCCATGCACCTGATTTTTCAAGTATCATCACACCAAAAAGCATCGCAGTGGATACCATTATGCACTTTATCCGTGGTCGAGTGAACGCTCAGTACTCAGACCTTCAAGCCATGCACCATCTAGCAAACGGTCAAATTGAAACTCTTCAATTCCAAATCAAGGAAGCTAATAAAATGACTGCCAAACCTCTTTCACAGTTGAAATTGAAAAAAGGGGTTCTCATCGCAGCCATTATCCGAAAAGGAAAAACAATCTTCCCTACTGGAGAGGATAGACTTGAGGTAGGAGATCAGTTACTCGTGACGACCTTATTGACAAATATCACCAAGATTTATGATCTGATTGAGAGGTAAAAGATGAATAAAAGTATGATTCGTTACCTCCTCTCAAAACTTCTCTTGATTGAGGCGGTTCTCCTCCTAGTGCCTGTTAGTGTAGCAATCTATTACCAAGAATCCAGCCAAGTATTTACAGCTCTCTTTACAACAATTGGAATTTTAATACTTCTTGGTAGCTTGGGAATTTTACGGAAACCCAAAAATCAGCGAATTTATACTAAGGAGGGAGTCTTAATCGTCGCCCTCTGTTGGATTCTATGGTCTTTCTTTGGAGCGCTTCCCTTTGTCTTTTCAGGACAAATCCCAAGTGTCATCGATGCCTTGTTTGAAATCAGTTCTGGTTTTACAACTACAGGAGCAACCATTCTGACAGATGTCTCCGTTCTCAGCCGTTCCCTCCTCTTCTGGCGAAGTTTTACTCACTTGATTGGAGGGATGGGGGTACTCGTCTTCGCGCTTGCCATTATGGACAATGCCAAGAATAGTCATTTAGAGGTGATGAAGGCTGAGGTCCCTGGGCCTGTCTTCGGTAAGGTTGTATCCAAACTAAAAAATACTGCCCAGATCCTCTATCTGCTTTATTTAGGGCTCTTCTCACTTTTTGTAGTCATCTACTATCTAGCTGGTATGCCTCTATTTGATAGCTTTGTCATCGCTATGGGAACGGCAGGAACCGGAGGCTTCACCGTCTATAACGACGGGATTGCCCACTACGGCAGCTCACTCATCACCTATCTAGTTAGTATCGGAGTTCTGGTTTTTGGGGTTAACTTCAATCTCTACTACTACCTCATGCTCCGTCGAGTTAAGGCTTTCTTTGGTGATGAAGAACTTCGCACGTATGTAATCATTGTCCTAGTTTCTACCGGCTTGATTACGCTCAATACGCTCCATCTCTACCAAGGTGTCTCTAAGAGCTTTGAAATGGCCCTCTTCCAGGTGTCCAATATCATCACAACAACTGGTTTTGGTTATGGAGATATTACCAACTGGCCCCTCTTCTCCCAATTTATCCTCCTCTTCCTCATGGGAATCGGCGGCTCTGCTGGATCAACCGCAGGTGGACTCAAAGTTATCAGAGGGCTCATCCTTTCAAAAATTGCAAAAAATCAGATCTTGTCCATCTTATCTCCTCATCGCGTATTGACTCTACATGTCAATAAAACTGTGATTGATAAGGATACTCAGCACAAGGTCCTAAAATATTTTGTCATTTATGTGATGATTTTACTGTCACTTATCTTCATTGTCAGTCTAGATAACAATGATTTTCTAGTTGTGACCAGTGCTGTCTTCAGTTGTTTCAATAACATCGGACCTATTCTAGGTACAACTTCTAGTTTTGCCATCTTTAGTCCCATCTCTAAAATACTTCTCTCATTTGCAATGATTGCAGGTCGTCTAGAGATTTATCCCATTTTGCTTCTCTTTATGAAACGTACCTGGTCCAAACGCTAATTATAATACAACTCCCCCTTTACTAGCTAGTAAAGGGGGAGTTTTTCTATTAAAAATGAGAAGACCTTTCGGTCCTCTCCTAATCTGTTTATTTTTTAAGTGCTTCTTTGTAGCGAGCAACTTCCGCTTGATTAGCCCAAACATAGTGGCCTGGACGAATTTCCACCATAGATGGTTTGTCTGTCTCATAGTCATGTTGGCTAGGATCATAGACTTTCAAGACCTTCTTACGTTCCAAGATTGGATCTGGAATCGGTACAGCAGATAGAAGTGCTTGAGTGTACGGATGAACAGGATTGTTAAACAACTCCTCTGTCTCCGCTACTTCAACGATAACACCCTTATAGATAACTGCGATACGATCTGAGATAAAGCGAACAACTGACAAGTCATGCGCAATAAAGAGATAGGTCAAGCCCAATTCTTTTTGAAACTTCTTGAGCAAGTTCAAGACTTGCGCACGAACAGACACGTCCAAGGCTGAAATCGGCTCATCCGCAATAACAAAATCAGGTTCCATCACAAGAGCACGGGCAATCCCAATACGTTGACGTTGACCACCAGAAAACTCGTGTGGGTAACGAGTCAAGTGCTCTTTCAAAAGACCAACTTCATGAATCATCTTTTGAACTTTTTCTTTTCGCTCTTCTTCATCTTTGAATAAGTGGTAGTTGTAAAGACCTTCAGAGATGATATAGTCAACTGTCGCACGTTCATTTAAACTGGCCGCAGGGTCTTGGAAAATCATCTGGATACGGCGGATCAACTCTGAAGATTCCTTATGAGATTTTTTCCCATTGATCTTATGACCGTCAAAGATGATTTCACCTTTACTAGTATTATTCAAACCAATAATGGCACGACCAATCGTCGTTTTCCCACTACCAGATTCACCAACGAGAGAGAAAGTTTCTCCCTTGTTGATAAAGAAGTTAGCGTTTTTAACGGCAACAAACTTCTTACTTCCTTCACCGAAGGAAATTTCTAAATCTTTAATTTCTACTAATTTTTCAGACATTTCCTTCCTCCTAGTCTTCTAGATGAGCAAAGCCCATTTTATCACGAATTTTATCATGTAAATCTGCGATGATTTCTGGTTTTTCAACCTTAGGAGCATTCTCATGAAGCAACCAAGTCTTAGCCCAGTGAGTATCAGTGACTGAAAACTGAGGTGCTTTCTGTTCAAAGTCAATTTGCATCGCATAATCTGAACGAAGGGCAAAGGCATCACCTTTCAACTCCGTATAAAGAGACGGCGGTGTTCCTGGGATAGAGTACAATTCCCCTTTATCATCAGCGAGCTGTGGCAAGCTAGACAAGAGACTCCAAGTATATGGATGACGTGGGTCGTAGAAGACTTCCTCAACAGTACCATATTCTACAATTTCACCAGCATACATAACCGCTACCTTGTCCGCAATACTTGCTACCACACCAAGGTCATGGGTGATAAAGATAATGGTGAAGTGGTACTCATTTTGCAAAGTTTTAAGCAAATCAATGATTTGCGCTTGAATGGTTACGTCAAGGGCCGTTGTTGGCTCATCACAGATCAAGATATCTGGACGACACGCAAGGGCAATGGCAATAACGATACGTTGGCGCATCCCTCCAGAATATTGGAAAGGATACTCGTCAAAACGTTTTTCAGCGTCTGGAATTCCGACCTTGTTCATATAGTCGATTGCCATTTCTTTGGCTTCCTTAGCTGTTTTCCCTTGGTGTTTAACGATAACTTCTGTGATTTGGCTACCGATTGTATTGATTGGGTCCAAACTTGTCATTGGGTCTTGGAAGATGGTCGCAATTTTAGCACCACGGATTTTCTCCCATTCTTTGTTCGAAGTCAAGGCTGTCAAGTCTTGTCCACGATAGTCGATGCTTCCTTGGGCAATGCGTCCATTATCTTCTAACATCCCTGTAAAGGTTTTTGTTAATACAGATTTACCAGAACCAGACTCACCTACCAAGGCAAGAACTTCTCCTTCAATCAGTTCTAGAGAAACGCCTCTGATAGCTGTTAGAACTTTGTCACGAACGTCAAATTCCACGACGATATCGCGAGCAGTCAAAATTACATTACTTTCTTTTGTCATGTCTACTCCTATCTATGTGTACGTGGATCACTAGCATCCGCTAAGTTCTGACCAACAACGAATAGAGATAGGGATACCAAAATCAAGGTTGTCAATGGAATCCAGAACAAGTACGCGTTGGTCGTAACGTTTTGTGAGTAATCTGAGATCAAACGTCCCAAACTTGGCACTGTTACAGGCAATCCCAATCCAAAGAAAGAAAGGAATGCCTCATAAGAGATAAAGCTTGGCAACATCAAGGTCATCGTAGAAACAATAACAGATACCAATTGTGGCATGATGTTTTTCACGATAATCTTAAAGGTTGGTGTTCCAAGTGTTTGAGAAGCAAGGTTGTATTCCAAGTCACGGTAACGCATGATTTGAATACGAATTGAATAAGCAATACCGATCCAAGTCGTCACACTCATAGCGAAGATCAAATTCCAGAAACCAGCGCCAATTGAGTAAGTCAAGACGATAACAATCAAGAGAGATGGAATGTTTGAAATAATGTTATAAACTTCCATCATGACGCGGTCAACAGATTTTGAAATCCCCCAAATTCCACCAACAATAACCCCAATCACAAGGTTGATAAAAGTAGCAATTACAGAAATGAGGATAGAATTACGCGCACCAAACCAAACGCCATCAAACAAGGATTTACCATTGCTATCCGTACCAAACCAGTGTTCGGCATTGGGCTTAATAAAACGAGCGCTAAAGTCATTAACCTTACTTACATCGTTAAAGTCAAAGTCTGAAAACATCGGATAGATAAAACTCATCAAAATAATAGCTACCAATATTCCCAACATAATGACTGTTGATTTTTTCTTTAAAAACTGTCTAAATACAGAACCCCAGTATGAATAGGCAGGAGCATCAATCGTTTCAGAGGCAAAATCATCACGTTTTACGAACTGAAATTTTTCTTTATCAATTGTTGACATTATTTGCCTCCTTTCTCTGTCAATTTAATACGTGGGTCAAGCATAGTCATCCAGATATCTCCTACAAAGAGTGAGAAGATAGAAATACATGTAAAGATGAAGACGAGACCAACTACCATTGAGTTATTTGATGCCTTAACAGAGTCAATCAACATTTTACCCATACCTGGGAAGGCGAAGACTGTTTCTGTCAATGTTGCACCACCAATAACCCCGATTACGGCACCTGGAATACCTGAAACCAAAGGAACCATGGCATTTTTAAAGACGTGTTTATTTGAAATTTCTTTTTCAGATAAACCTTTTGCACGAGCAAAACGGACAAAGTCCTGAGATTGCAAGTCAATCATGTAACGACGAATCCAGATTGCTGTACTTGGTGCTCCCAGCAAACCTAGAATGACTGCTGGCAAGACATAGGAACGCCAATCTCCAGCACCTAGGATAGGGAATGAGTCTGGAAGACCAATAGATGAGCCAATCAAACGCACGATATAAACCAAGGCAATCGTTGGAAGGGCAAGCAAGAAGGTTAGAACACCTGTTGAGAAGCTATCAATCCAAGTATTCTTGTGGCGAGCCATAGCAGATCCAAGAGGAATCGCAATAGCATAAGAAATAATCAAACCAATCAAACCAGCAACAGCTGAACTTGCAATCATAGATGGATATTGGTAGTTACTTTCTGTAGCTGTATATGGATCGTCTTTACCATAGTTAGCTATTTCACGCGCATCTGCTTGACTTGGAGATTTGTAGGTACGAGAGTAAATATCTACAGACGAAGTCTTTTTACCAGTAGGGAATTGAACTTCTGATGTCTTAGTTTGTCCTTGACCTTGTGTGATAACTTGAAGCACTGGCGTGTTCGCATAAGTTGGGTAAGAGTCACCCAAGTTAATGTTCACAAAGTTTTGGTGTACAAACGGGAATTGATTGTTGAAATACAAAAGGTATTTATGTTTGGTACCTGAACCAACCAATGACCAACCGATAGCAGGGTCATTTTCAAAACGAAGATAACGTTCCAAGTTTGGATTTTCAGGGTCTTGAATCTTGTTTGTATGATCAATATCAAGTAAGTTCGCATAGAATTTGAAAACACGTTCAAAAATTGGAATTTCACGCGTAGCATAGAACTGACCACTCTCTGAAAAGACACCTAACGTCCAACCATTACCGAGTTGGTTGATGTATTTTTCGTAGATTGCCTTATTGGTGTCATTGGCATCTACTGTTACAGATGAGTCCATTGTGCTAGCTTTTTCTTGCAACTCCTTGGTATCGTAATACTCAATATAGCCCATACGTTCATAAACGGTATTCTCATAATTATCCCGCTTATCTGGAGTCGTTGCAATCTTGTTGTAGTTGGTATCCTGCTTGAAAATCAGTTTTCGAGGAACCATCGTATAGATAATCGTGTAGGTCAAGGTTGTCACCAAGAAAATAGACAACAATGAGCGCAAGACACGCATAAAAATATATTTTTTCATATCGTTTCCTTTTAAAATCCCAAAAGAACCTTCTCCTCATGGAGAGAAAGTTCTCTTGAGAGTTATTTATTTAACGTGATTCGTCAATTCTTTTTGAACTTTTTCGTTTGATTCTTTTTTCTCTTTGAGCCATTTCTCACGAGCTTGTTCGTAATCAGCTTTCGTTACAACCTTGTCTTGCAACTGAATATACTTGAAGTATACATCTGAGCTCTTATCTCCAGACTGGCTGTATGATGCAGAGAATGGTACAACACGAGAAATGAATGGTGCAGCACCACTTGATGACATAGCTGGCAAGAAGAGTGAGCTATCTGTCAACCAAGCTTGAGCAGCCGCGTATTTTTCATAACGAACATTCAAATCGCTTGTTTCTTTAGCAGCTTCATCAACTAGCTTATCGTATTCTTTCAAACCAACTTGAGCAGCCGCAGCGTTATCTGCACCTTCGTAACCCATATATGTTTTTGTTTGTTCAGCATTCGTTGTTTTTAAGATATCAAGGTAAGTTGATGGATCTTCGTAGTCTGGGTTCCACCCAACTGCTCCTGAGAGATCCCAATCTTCTGCCGCAGCGCTTGCAGCATAGTAAGTGATATTGTTCAACTCATCTTTAGAAACTTGTTGGATATCAATGATTACATTGCCTTCGCCAAGTACTGTTTCAACTGATTGTTTGAAAGATTGGATACGTGCGATATAGTTTTTAGATGTTTGGTCTACTGGAATATCCAAGTGGATAGGGAATTTCACACCTTCTGCTTCCAATGCAGTTTTAGCTTTGGTAAATTCGGCTTTGGCTTTATCGGCGTTGAAGAGTCCATCTTGACCATCCGCAAAGTTTACATTCTTCCACTCATCACCATAAGTAGCCATCTTTTCAGTTACCAAGTCACCGAAAGTTTTTTCACCTGCAGAGACAAAACCTGGTTTCACAAAGAGGTTACGAACTGCAAGAGGAGCACCTTCTTTACCATTGATTTGTGCTGAGTAAGAAGTACGGTCAAAGGCAAAGTTCAAAGCCTGACGGAAATCCTTGTTAAGAAGAGCTTTCTTAGTAGAAGTCTTCTCTTCATCAGTTGTCTTAGAAGTGTATTTGTAACCTTGACGGTCAATATTCACACCCAAACCAGCAATCCCTGGTCCTGATGGAGTGTAGAAGATGTTATCCTTATAGCTTTCTGCTACTTTAGAATAGTTTGAACTTGTTGGGAAAAGGCGAGCATAGCTGTATGCTCCACTTGTAAAGTTACGTTCAATGGACTCTTGGTCTGACCCATCATAGAAAGCAAGGGTAACTTTATCAAGGTGAACATTATCCTTATCCCAGTACTGCTCATTCTTAGCAAATTCGATAGAAGATTTAGTAGTCAAACCTTTTAGCAAGAACGGACCATTATAAAGCAAGGACGTAGGATCTGTTGCTTTGGCAAAATCTGATCCTTTTGATTTTTCAAAATCTTCGTTCAATGGCCAGAAGATTGAATAAGCCATCTTAGAGTTCCAATATGGTTCTGGTTGGTTCAAGGTATACTCAAGAGTATAATCATCAACTGCCTTCACACCTACCGTAGAAAAGTCTTTTGAATTTCCAGACAAATAATCAGACAATCCTTTAACAGAAATTTCTGCTAGATATAGAGCTTCGGATTTCTTATCTGCTGCGTGTTTCAAACCATTTACGAAATCTTTAGCTGTTACTTCAGCGTACTCTTCTCCATCAGATGTCATCCATTTAACACCTTTACGGATTTTGTAAGTATAAGTCAAACCATCTTTTGAGACTGACCAGTCTTCTGCAACTGCGGGAGTCAAATTCCCATATTTGTCATTTGTGAAGAGACCATCAATACCGTTTGAAGTGGCAATCTTAGTACTTTGTTTACCTGAAATGAGGTAATCCAACGTTTCTGGGTCAGCTGAATAGATATAACCATAATTTTTTGGCGCCGTTGAATCAGATGATTTAGAACTGCAGGCAGCTAGTACGCCAGTCGCTAATAAGGCAACCCCTGCTACAACCAATACTCTGCTTTTTTTCATGTATATAACTCCTCTTGAAAAATTTAGGCTTATTGGAAATTATAACATATATCTTCTAAAAAGTAAACGAATTTTCAGAATATTTAGGCGTATATCTACAAAAAACTTCTCTTTGTCAGAATTTCCTCATTCTTTATTTGTATTTATAGGAAAAGAAAATTAATTTGTCTAGCTCTGTAAGCTTCATTTTTACAAGTTGCTTTTCCCTTTTTTCTTCACATGACATGATCTATCTTCTTAAATTGGATTTTAGAATAAGAAACTATTGACGGGAAATGATTTTCAAGGTATAATAATAAACGTTGAGGCGGTATAGCCAAGTGGTAAGGCACGGCTCTGCAAAAGCTTGATCGTCGGTTCAAATCCGTCTACCGCCTTTCAGTACCTGAATTAACAGGAATTATCCGAATAAAAAAGCCCGTAAAATCGGGCTTTTTTGTTATTCCAAATAGATAGGGATAACTGTATCTACCATATAGATTTACAAAAAGCAGCGACTCAAGTCGCTACTTTATTCTGTTTCTTCTTCAGTCTCTATTTCAGTGATTTGGACTTTTACCTTGGTAACACGTCCGTTTTTCACCTTGTCATTGGTTAGGATGATTTGTTTGTTTTGGCTGACCAATTCATAACTGAGTTTTTCAGTCGTTGGAATCATTCCCACACCCGTCAAATAATAACCAGCGATGGTATCAACATCATCACTTTCCAGTTCTACATCAAAGTAGTCATTAAAATCATTAAGATTCATGGTACCTTGAACGATATAGGTATCTTCTCCTATTTGATGGACTTCAATTTCAGCCTTGTCAGTCTCATCATCAATCTCACCAACAATTTCTTCTAAGAGGTCCTCCAGAGTTACCAAACCAGCCATTCCACCATATTCATCTAGTAAGATGGCCATTTGATTTTGGGTATTTCGAAGTTCTTTAAGAAGATCGTCCACAAAGATAGTCTCAGGAACAAACAGTGGCGTTTGGAGAATTCGTTTCCAGACAATATTGTCAAAGCCATCCACAAAAGCGGCATTCAACAAGCGCTTGGTGTGGATCAAACCAATAACATTATCCTTATCCCCATCATAAACAGGGATACGTGAGAAATTTTGCTTTAAAATACTCTCGATAATCGTTTGACTGTCATCCTGAATATCCACCATAAAGGCATCTGTTCGAGGCACCATTACCTCACGAGCCATTAGTTCATCTAAAGAAAAGACTCCCTGTAGCATTTCAATCTCATCTGCATCCAGCGTTTCTTCACTATTGGTAAGCATATACTCAATTTCATCACGTGTCATCTTTTCATCAGCATCATCAAAGGTCATTGGCGTCACACGGCTCAATAGATTCGTTGAGGCTGACAAAAGCCAAACAAAGGGACTGACAATTTTCCCCAAACCAATAATGACTGGTGCTGTTCGGATAGCCAAGGTATCTTTCAGATTTAGAGCAATTCTCTTGGGATAGAGTTCCCCAAAAACAATGGAAATATAGGTCAAAAACGCTAAAGATAGAAAACTTGCAATAGCGGAAGCTGTTTCACTGTTCCCTATCCAAGATGCAATTTCGCGTCCTAGAGTCTCCGCTAAACTGGCCCCAGACAAAATGGTAATTAACGTGATACCAACTTGAATCGTTGATAAAAAGTGGTTAGGATTTTCAAGTACCTTTAACAAACGGATGTAACGTTTGTCTCCCTCTTCTGCCTTTTGTTCTACTCGGGAACGGTTTAGTGACACCATTGCCATCTCAGTGGCTGAGAAAAAAGCATTTAACAAGGTCAAGATAAATAATAATACAAACTGTAGCAACAAATGCTGACTGCTCGGGTCTTCCATAGTCCTTCTCCTAAAATAGTATCTTGTGTTCCATTATATCATAAAATCGATCAGGATTCACATTATTTTTCATTTAAAGAACAACTCCCCTGCCTCTAGAAGACAAAGGAGCTGTTTTTATTATATCTATTGTTTCTAATCTGTCACTGTTACTTGACCCGTTTGGTAATCAAGCTGGATTCCCTTTTGAACATTGGGGATTAGGACATTGAATTCCAATTCGCCATCTGAAGACTTGGCTTCGATTTGTGAAGCCGATGGAACTAGGTCCTCATTTGTCGCATAGTGGAGCGTCACCCGATAACGGATCCTCTTGTTTTGGTCCAAGGCTTTTCTGACCAAACTCTCATAGTAGTTCTGACCTGTCGAATCTTCAGCCTGTGCTTGGTTTGCCCAAGCTGTCTGGACTGCAATGTTCTTGGGATTGCTAGTAGAGGCATCAAAACCATCCAGACCTCCTATCAAGGCATAGCCCAGCAGGTGTCCTCTATCAACTGCATGTGTATAGGCTCCCTTTAGATTCTTGACCTGATGCCATCCTGGTGGCGTCCAAGAGGTTGAGCCATTTCCAGTCTCTTCACGATTCTTATACTGCCGAGTCGCTTTGGATAAGATGGCATTGGCAACAGTTGGAACTGTTTCTTTTCCCACTGTCTTTGTTTTATTATCCGCATAGGGTTTGCTGGAAACCTTGGCATCTAGATTGGTTTTATTGCCATTGACAATGAAGGCCCCTGCTCCATTCCACTCGAGCCCCCCCTTAATTTGATTTTTGATTGACTCGGTTAAGACACTTTCTGCCAACTCCTGACTAGGAGCTTCTGAAGCTTGTTTTTTCTGACTAACCTTTGTTCTAGGGGAGTTTGGCGCTGTCTGCATATGCTTGATGTAGTAGCTTCCAGCAGCCAATAGTAAGAATAGAAGTAATCCTATCAGAGCTTGTCTTGTTTTTTTGTCCATTTTTCTCCTTATTTCTTTAGAAAAAGACTGGTCTCCCAGTCTAATTTCCTGTAAATTTGCTAATCAATTCCTGCCACTTTGCTGGAGACAAGATAGCCCATGGATCCTGTCCCTTTCCTAGGATGCCATAGCCTACCATCAAGCCGATTCCTAAAGCCAGAAAGCCTAGCAATAGTACGATAAAAATCAACAGTAAACGACGGAGTACATAGCGTAAGTTTTTATTCTTCTTCATCATTTGCCTCGATTCGCTGAATCTTCGCTCCTAGCTGAGCCAACTTCTCATGGAAGCGGTAGTAACCTCTATCAAGGTGGACTAATTTACCGACAACTGTTTCTCCTTGCGCCACCAAACCTGTCAAAATTAAAGCCGCACTAGCGCGAAGGTCCGTTGATAGAACTTCTGCCCCTTGCAAAGCCTGTCCCCCAACAATACGAGCTGTATCACGGATAATCTCTGAATGCAAGCCCATACGGCGCATTTCTTCCAAGTGTTGGAAGCGATTTTCAAACACCGTTTCCACCATGGTGGATTCCCCTTTTGCGACTGTCATCAGAGCTGTAAATTGTGCCTGCATATCTGTTGGGAATCCTGGATGTGGTAAGGTTTTTACATGAACAGCCTTGAGATTTTCAAGTTGAGAACGAACACGGATACCTTCTGACTCCTCTGTCACTTCAACACCCATCTCAAGTAGTTTTGAAATCAAGGGACGATTGTGCTCCCATACTGCATCACGAACGAGAACATCCCCACCAGTCATAGCTGCTGCTACCATAAAGGTTCCAGCTTCAATACGGTCCTGTACTACAGTATGAGTCGTACCATGGAGGTTCTCGACACCAGTCACTGTGATTGTTTCGGTACCAGCTCCCTTGACCTTAGCTCCCATTTCATTAAGGAAGATAGCGAGGTCAACAATTTCTGGCTCACGCGCAGCATTTTCAATGACTGTCACACCATCAGCTAAAGTTGCTGCCATCATCAAGTTTTGTGTTGCGCCGACACTAGGGAAGTCCATGTAGATATGAGCGCCATGCAAGTGGTCTGCCTTGGCTTCGATGTAACCAGCTGTCTGAGTGATTTTAGCCCCCATAGCTTCCAAACCTTTGAGGTGGAGGTCGATCGGACGACTCCCGATAGTGCATCCCCCTGGCATGGATACCTTGGCATGACCTACACGAGCAAGGATTGGTCCCAAGGCAACGATGGATGCTCGCATCTTGCTGACATATTTATAAGGAGCTTCCTCCGTGATATCACCAGTCGCATCAACCTCGACAACATGAGCTTCCTCATCAAAGTCCACCTTGGCATTCAGACCACGAACTACTTGATTCATGGTGAACACATCTGACAAGATTGGGACATTTTGTAAGACGGTCTTACCCTTGCTTGCTAGAATAGTCGCTGCCAACAAGGGCAAGACTGCGTTCTTTGCTCCCTCGATTGTCACACTCCCAACCAGACGATTATCTCCGCCTTGAACCACAATTTTTTCCATAGTTATTTCCTTTACTTTTAATTTTATAATAGTCCTCTAAGTGCTTCTTGCCACAGTTGGTACAAACTGATAAAGAATGAACTCAAGATGTAGCCCATCACAATACTAAAGAAGCCGACCAACAAACGAACCTTTTTTGTGTTAGTAGCGTTCACTTTTAAAACCTTCTCCCATCTCACAAGATCCTTCAAAAGGTAAAAACTCAAATAAATAAAGAGTATATGACTACTTAGAGTGAATAATAATTGAACCATTTGACTATTATACCATCTTATCCGCTTGCGCGCTAGTTTTCTATTTTTCTACGAATTAGGGATTGTTTTTAAGGTAATCAATCGCATCCTGCAAGGTTTTAACCGGAACGATTTTCATCTCTGTTTTGATCGTTTTAGCAGCTTCTAGGGCTGTTTCATAGTTGCTTTTCGCATTGGGATCTGCTTTTTTTGCTTCCTCAGTGACTGGATTGTCAGGAGCAAAAAAGATGTTGGCTCCCTGGCGAGAGGCTGCAACTACTTTTTTGTCAATTCCACCAATGTCACCAACATTCCCATCACGATCAATAGTTCCCGTTCCCGCAACGATGCGGCCATTACGAAGTCCTGGATCTGCTATCTGGGTGTAGATAGCGAGGCTAAACATGAGACCTGCACTTGGCCCACCGATACCAGCTGTGGAGAAGCGAATTGGAACATCACTGGTTACTTCCGTACGGTCAATCAAACCAATCCCAATCCCGTTTTTTCCGTTTTCGAGAGTGATAATTTTACCTTCAGCAGACTTTACTTTTCCGTCTTCTTCATAGGTTACCTTGACCGTATCCCCTAATTGTTGAGAATTGACATAGTCGACCAAGTCTTTTGAACTGTCAAACGTTTTGTCATTAACAGCCGTCACGGTATCTGCAATGTTCAGAATGCCCTTAAAAGTTGAATTGTCCGTCACGGTCAAGACATAGACACCCAGGTACTTGAGTTCGATATCCTTTCCAGCCGTCTTCAGTCCTTGATACTTGGCCATGTTTTGGGATGTTTGCATGTAGAACTGATTGATCCGCATAAACTCCGCATCAGTAGAGCCACCCGTAGTCTCCTTGGCACTTCTAATATCCGTGAAAGGTGTTAACCAAGCATAGACAAGATGCGATAGAGTTGCATGCCGAATACCGACTGTTACAAACTGGTAAGCTCCTGCTTCTGTATCTTCTGTTTCATTGACTTTTAAAACTTGACGAATATCTTCCGCTCCACCTGGAACTTCTATGTAGTAGGGTAAAGGTACTACAAAGGCTAAAAAAGTCACTACTAGTGCTAGGATGACATATAAGGGCCATCTAGTTTTTTTCTTCATGTTCTAATTCCTCCACAACACTGTTTGGTACATATTGCTGAATCTCCTGACCAAACTTCAGAAGTTCTCTCATGGCTGAAGAGCTAATATAAAGATGCTCTGAGCGACTATATAGGTAAATGGTTTCGATTTCTGGAGCCAGTTGATGATTGTAGTAATCAAAACTAGACTCGTATTGCAAGTCGGTGGCATTCCGCAAGCCACGGACAAGGGTCTTAGCACCCAATCTTCTTGCAACATCTACGACTAGTTGGTCATGAGAAGCCAGCACCTCTACATTATCTAAATGCGCTACCGCTTTTTCGACTGCCCGTTTGCGATTTTCAACAGGGAGAAAGCCTTGTTTGTGGGGATTGTAGAACACCCCGACATAAAGCTTATCAAAGAGTTTGCTGGCACGTTCAATGATATCCAGATGTCCATTTGTCATTGGATCAAATGAACCGGTAAATAATCCAATTTTATCTGACATAGACAGTCACCTTACTAATCCCATATATTTTTTCCTTCCATATGCCGAGGCAGGCAATTTCTTCTGGAAGTTCTACAGACTTATCGGTTTCGCAGACAACCATGATTTCTTCGGAAAATAGGTTTCTTTCTGCCATTTTTTCGATATCTGCAACGATTTGTTCCTTGGCATAGGGAGGGTCTAAAAAGACCAGGTCAAAGGGACCTGTCACCTGCTCCAAGGCCCGTTCAGCCTCCATCTTTAAGAGCTGAAATTTGGAAACTTCCTTGGTCATTTGGATATTTGCAGCGACGATAGCTTGTGCCCTTCTATCCCGTTCCACTAAGACAGCATGGGACATCCCTCTTGACACAGCTTCAATAGACAGACCACCACTGCCAGCATAGAGATCCAAGACACGACCGCCCTCAAAATAGGGACCTATCATGTTAAAGATAGCTCCACGCACCTTATCTGATGTCGGCCTCGTCGTCTTGCCTTCTAGCGTCTTGAGGGGACGCCCTCCGTAGATTCCTGATACGATTTTCATACCGTTTATTATACCAAATTATAGGCAAAAAGAGAAAGAAAACCGAACCTTGCGGTTCGATTCTCTACAAGATATTTTCATACGTATCGCGGACTTCCTGAGGCCAAACACTGGTCTGAACTTCTCCAATGTGTTTCTTACGAAGAAGGAACATGGCCATCCGAGACTGTCCGATACCTCCACCGATTGTCAATGGGAAAAGGCCGTTAAGCAGGGCTTTATGCCACTCCAGCTCAAGACGATCTTCGTCTCCTGTAAGAGCCACTTGGCGACGAAGTGTATCCTCATCTACCCGAATCCCCATAGAAGAAAGTTCAAAGGCACAACCAAGAGATTCGTTCCAAACGAGAATATCGCCATTCAACCCTTTGTAGCCATTTTCAGACTCTGTTGTCCAGTCATCGTAGTCAGGTGCACGGCCGTCATGAGGTTTCCCGTCAGGCAACTCGCCACCGATACCAATCAAGAAGACTGCCCCGAACTCTTTACAGATCGCATTTTCACGCTCTTTCGGTGTTAGGTCTGGATAACGTTCCACCAACTCTTCTGTATGGATAAAGGTGATTTGTTTTGGCAAGATGGATTCAATATCGTAGCGTGCTTCTACGGCTAGCTCTGTCAGACGAATAGCCTTGTAAATCTTCTCTACGGTTTCTTTGAGATAAGCAATATTGCGTTGACCATTTGGAATAACCTTCTCCCAGTCCCACTGGTCTACATATACAGAGTGAGTCGCATCAAGCGAATCTTCGTCTGGACGAAGGGCCTTCATGTGGACAAAAAGACCTTCACCCTCACCGAAACCAAACCGAGCCAAGGTGTGGCGCTTCCATTTGGCTAGTGAGTGAACGACTTCATAAGTTTCATCTGGAATCTGCAAGACCTTTACGGATACTGGATGTTCGACACCGGACAGGTTGTCCTGCATCCCATCACCAACCTTGCTCAAGATAGGACCTTGAACTTCAACAACTTCTAACTTATCTTTCAAATACTGGGTAAAGGTGTTTTTGACAAAGGAAATCTCTTCTTGCTGATGAATAAAACTTTTCTTCATAAACGGCTCCTCAAAAATTAGTTAAAAGCATTATACACCTATTTCCAAGAAAAGAAAAGAGTAAATGAGAAAAAGTCAGTGCTCTTTCGAACACTGACTCTGTCATTCATTAATCGTTTCGACCAAAGATTCGTAAGATGCTAAGGAAGAGGTTGATAAAGTCTAGGTAGATGCTGAGTGCCATTGAGATGATCCAACCTGTCGCTACTTGTCCTCGTGACTGCTCATAAACATAGCGAATCTTTTGGTTGTCCCAAGCAATCAAACCTGAGAAAACCAAAACCATAGCAATACTAATCATGTAGTCAAAAAAGCTATTAGCTAAAAATAGATTCACAACCATGGCAATGATGAGGCCAACAAGCGCCGCCATCAAAGCTCGTCCCATGCCACTCAAATCTTTCTTGGTGAAAATTCCGATTACCGCCATGACAAAGAAGAGAAGGGCACTAGATACAAAGGCTGATAAGACGGTCCCAGGTGTATAGAAGGCTACGACAAAACTAAGAGTAAATCCATTTAAAACAGAATAAACTAAAAATACTGGCAGAGCTGCTGGGCTGTTTTTGGCAGCCATGCTACTTGCAACAAAGACCAGAGCAAGTTCTGCAAAAGTTGCAATCATCAACCAGAGACGGCCATGCATTAAAAAGTAGATCAATTGAGACTGAAAAACTGTCAACATCAAAGCTGACACGAGAGCTGATAGACCAATCCCAAGTCCCACAAAAGCATAAACTTTGGCGTAAAATTGATTGAGACCTGAACGTTCTTGAATAATTGTTTGATTCATTCTGATTCTCCTTTTTCTATAAATATGTCTTGATTATAACAAAGATTTTATAAATTAGCTAAAATAAAACATCAATATACCTGCTGCAACTGCCACGTTGAGACTTTCTGCTCGACCTTTCATGCCAATATGAACCAGCTGATCAGCACTCTCAGCCATGATAGAACTAATCCCCTGTCCTTCATTTCCCATGACTAAAGCAAAGTTTTCTAAGGGAGAAAGCTCATGATAATCCTTGGAATCTTTAGATAAGGTCGTTGCCAGAATGGGCAAGTTGCTCTTCTTTGCCTCTTCTACAAAGGAAGCAAGAGATATCCGATAGATGGGCAAGTGAAAATGACTTCCTTGCATGGAACGCAGAGTTTTGAGACTGTAGATATCTGCTGACTTATCAGAAACAATAACCCCTGTAAAACCTGCCGCATCCGCAGTTCGAATCATGGTGCCCACATTACCAGGATCTTGGACATCCTCTAAAAATAGAAACTTACCCTGACGGAAATCAGGCAGTCCTACTTCCTCTTTTTGAATCACTGCAACAATCCCTTGAGGAGTTTGCGTATCTGCTAAATCTAGCAAAACTTCTTCAGAGACCCAGACAGTTTGAGGAAAAGTGGCTAGCTGATCTCGGTAACTTTCTAAGGCAAAAATCTTCTCAATCGTCACTCCTGCTTGAACAGCTTCTTCAAACAAGTGCCAGCCTTCAATCAAATAGGTAGACTTTCGATATTTTTTTTGATGCAATTTCTTGGCATTTTTTACCACAGAATTGGCTTTTGAGGTTATAATAGTCATAGAAGTATTATAACACAATCAAAGGGGTTTGGTATGCAAAAGGTTAGAATGATTGCCCAAGGTAGGGTGCAGGGTGTTGGTTTTCGCTGGGGTGTTTATACTTTAGCTCTTGAAATCGGTGGCATCACTGGTCGTGTCTGGAATAACGACGATGGCACAGTGGAAATTCTTGCTCAGGCAGACTCCTCTGCCACTATGGCAAAATTTATCCAAGAAATCCGAAAAGGTCCGACACCTTTTTCAAAAGTTACCTATCTAGATGTACAAATGAGCAACTTTTCATCCTATCCAGACTTCAAAGTCGCAAATTAGGTCTCTAGAACTATTGTATATTTTACAAAAAAACAGTAGAATAGAAAGGTATAATTTTTAAAGAAGGAATGAAAACATTGAAATCTATTAAACGTTTTGCCCTCTCTGCTATGGGAGTGGCTATGCTACTCGTCTTGTCAGGCTGTGTCCAAGTAGACAAAGCAACAGGACAACCTACTGGTTTTATCTGGAACACTATCGGATCGCCTATGGCAGAGGCTATCAAGTACTTCGCTACTGATAAAGGTCTAGGCTTTGGTGTGGCTATCATTATCGTAACCATTATCGTGCGCTTGATTATCTTGCCACTTGGTATCTACCAATCATGGAAGGCAACGCTTCACTCTGAAAAGATGAATGCCCTCAAACATGTCCTTGAACCACATCAAACACGCCTTAAAGAGGCAACAACTCAGGAAGAAAAACTAGAAGCACAACAGGCTCTCTTTGCTGCACAAAAAGAAAACGGCATCAGCATGTTCGGTGGTGTAGGATGCTTCCCTATCCTCATTCAGATGCCTTTCTTCTCTGCTATCTACTTTGCAGCCCAGTATACTGATGGAGTATCTAGCTCTACCTTCTTGGGTATCAATCTCGGTTCCCCAAGTATGATCCTTGTCGCCTTCGCTGGTATCCTCTACTATCTCCAATCACTCCTTTCACTTCACGGAGTAGAAGATGAGATGCAAAGAGATCAACTCAAGAAAATGATTTACATGAGCCCACTCATGATTGTCGTCTTCTCCCTCTTCGCACCAGCCAGTGTGACACTTTACTGGGTTGTCGGTGGTTTCATGATGATTCTCCAACAGTTCATCGTTAACTATGTTGTTCGTCCAAAACTTCGCAAAAAAGTTCGTGAAGAATTTGCCAAAAATCCACCAAAAGCAAGTTCAGCATCAACTACAGGCGGGCGAAAAGATATCACTCCTAACCAAGCAACTGCAATTACGACTACTAAGAAACATAAAAAACGTAATGCTGGTAAACAACATTCTAGAAAATAAGGTAACGGCTTAGCTGAAAGGCTAAGCCTTTTTTGCATTACAAAAGCCTGATGTTCCCATCAGGCTTCTTTTTATCCATGTACACGCTTCATATAGTCTTGATAGCTTTCTGTGTCCATGAGTTTTTTGGCATTCTTGACACGATCTGCTGTTGGTGGTTTTACCCCTTCAAGTGAGTATGGAATTCCAAGTTCACGCCACTTGAATTCTCCCATAGTGTGATAAGGTAGGATTTCAAACTTATCAACGTTTTTGAGGGTTTTGACGAATTTACCGAGTTCAATCAAGTCCTCATCTCTGTCTGTCAAGCCTGGAACCAGCACATGGCGAATCCACACAGGCTTCCCAATATCTGATAGATATTTTGCACAGGCCAAGATGTTTTTATTGGTTTGACTGGTAACGATCCTGTGTTGTTCATCGTTGATTTCCTTGATATCCAAGAGAACCAAATCTGTCACTGCCATGAGTTTATTAAACTTTTCGAGATAACGTGGTTTATTACGGAATGGAAGGGCACAGGTATCCAAGGTACAGTGGATTCCTTGTTCCTTAGCCTTGGTAAAGAGGGCAATCAAGAAATCAATCTGTAAGAGGGCTTCTCCTCCACTGACAGTGATTCCTCCCTTGTCTCCCCAGAATCCACGGTAGCGAAGGGCTTCTGACAAAACATCGTCTACTGTCCGTCTTCGTGATTTATTGGTCTCCATAGCCCATGTATCGGGGTTATGGCAGTACTGGCAACGCATCTGACAGCCTTGCAAAAAGACAATAAACCGAATCCCAGGGCCATCTACCGCCCCAAAACTCTCTGTCGAATGCACCATTCCTGTCACTTGTCCATAGTCAATTGTTTCTTCAGACATATCGTCACCTTCCTTGAAACCGTTTTATAGTTTTATTATATCACGAGTAAGGTGAAAAACAAGGTTTTTTGTCTATTTTTTAGAAAGCAATCTGTTTTTCACTTTCATTTTCAATTTCTTTTAATGATCCGATTCAAAATCAAAACCATACAAGGTTGCGAAATAGTCCTCAGGGCGCTCTGCACGGCGGATTTGACGGGCTTTCCCTTCTTCGGTATAGAGGATTTCTGCCGAGCGTAGTTTGGCATTGTACTGGTAACCCATGGAGAATCCATGTGCACCTGTATCATGAATCACTAGCAAATCACCGATTTCTGTATAAGGTAGTTCGCGGTTCACTGCAAATTTATCATTGTTTTCACAGAGTGAACCGACCACGTCTACCATCTCAACTGGTCCGTCTGGATGGGTCAGATTGGTAATATGGTGGTAGGCCCCATACATGGCTGGGCGCATGAGGTTGACTGCTGAGGCATCCACGCCCAGATAGGTACGATAGGTTTTTTTCTTATGAGTGACTCTTGTGACGAGAGCTCCGTGAGGGGCTAACATAAAGCGACCCAATTCGGTGAAAATCTTAACCTGACCAAGTCCTGCTGGTGTAAGAACTTCTTCATAAACCTTACGCACCCCTTCACCAATCACAGCAATGTCATTTGGCTCCTGCTCAGGACGATAATTGACTCCGATTCCGCCGGAAAGATTGATAAAGTCTAGCGAAATACCCAACTTTTCCTTGGTTTCAACAGCCAATTCAAAGAGCTGACGCGCCAACTCTGGGTAGTAGAGATGGGTGACGGTATTGGATGCTAGGAAAGAGTGAATCCCAAAAGTCTTGGCTCCTTTTTCCTTCAAAATCGCAAAGGCTTCAAAAAGCTGGTCCTTGGTCATGCCAAACTTGGCTTCTCCAGGATTGTCCATGATATCTGTTCCTAGCTCAAAAACGCCACCAGGATTGTAACGACAGGAGATGATTTCTGGAATGCCTGCTGCACGCTCTAAATGTTCAATATCTTCAAAAGCATCCAAGTTAATGGTTGCGCCCAATTCACGCGCATAAGCGTACTCTTGGTCTGGGGTGTTGTTTGAAGAGAACATGATCTCAGAACCGGGGAAATCCAGTTTATGGCTCATCAAAAGCTCCACGTAACTAGAACAGTCCACACCGCAACCTTCCTCTTGGAGGATTTTCAAGATGGCTGGGGTTGGAGTGGCCTTGACTGCAAAATATTCCTTAAAGCCCTTGTTCCAGGAAAAGGCCTGGTTGACGGCTCTTGCTTTTTCACGAATCCCCTTCTCATCATACAAGTGGAAGGGAGTCGGGAACTCTGCAACAATTGTTTCTAAATCTTCACGGCTGATAAATGGTGTTTTCATAAGCATCCTTCTATTCTGTTTGCAAAGAAAGGCTGGGACAATCGTTCCAACCTTTAGTTCTATCTCTTATTTGTCTTCGTCAAAGATATTTCCAATCTCAACATCGATGGATTGGTTCTTAACATCAATATTGGTTACTTTCAAGAGTGACTTGTAATCGAACTGCTTTTCACGTTCTTCTTGGGCATTGTCTGCAAAAACTGCGACACCAGCTAGTTCCGAATCAAACTCACGCAAGAGACTGATCATCCCATTGACAGTTCCCCCACCTTTCAAGAAGTCATCCACGATCAAGACACGACTGCCTGCCTTGAGGCTACGTTTTGAAAGGAACATTTTCTCTATGCGGTCACCGCTTGAACCTGAAACATAGTTGACGCTGACCGTTGAACCTTCGGTAATTTTCAAGTCACGGCGCACAATGACAAATGGAACATTGAGGACATTGGCAACTGCATTTGCAAGCGGAACCCCTTTAGTTGCTACTGTCATAACGGCATCGATTTTTTGGTCCATAAAGCTCTTGGCAATGATACGACCAATATTTTTCAAAATGGCAGGCGTACTAAGCAGATCAGACAGGTAGATATAGCCGCCTGGCAAGATACGATCGCTTTCTGAAAGTTTGTCACGCAAGTCTGCGATCATTTCTTTGGCTTCATGACTCGAAATTGATGGTGTAAAGATAACGCCACCACCTGCTCCAGTCACAGTCTGAATATGGCCGATTTCAATTTCCTCAAAGGCACGCTTGATAATCACGATATCCTCCGAAATCGATGATTTAGCAGATTCGTACTTTTCTGCAAAGGTGTTGAGACTTGTTAGTTTGTATGGATTATTAATCAAATAGTTGGAAATGACAACCATCCGATCACTTCTTCTTAATTTCATTTTTATTTACCATTCCATTTAATTTTGATATTTTATCCATTATACCATATTCACATAAAAAAACGAACATTATTGCGTAAAAAATGCTCGTTTTTCTTAAATTATTAATCTAAATCTGGTTTATAGAAGGAACGATTGTCCATAGCGAAGATTTTATTGGTCATCTCTCCTTTGTCCACCAAAGCTAGAGCTGTTGACATCATCATCATGCTGGCATCTAGATTGTCAATCATATGGATAATCTCTGCCTCCATGATACGTGGACGAACCGGGCTTCCATACTCCAGTAAGCCATGATGACTGAGGATGACATGGCGCAGTAGCACCACTTCTTCCCTAGTATCATCGATGCCGAGTTCCATGACTGTCTTGGTAATTTCACTATCGATCAGGGCGATATGCCCAAGGAGATTGCCTCGAACTGTGTACTCCGTCTGGTCTGGTCCCGTCAACTCAATGACTTTGGCCAAATCATGCAGCATAATCCCAGCATAGAGCAGGCTCTTATTGAGCTGAGGATAGATGTCACTAATGGCATCTGCCAAGCGCACCATGGTTGCTGTATGATAGGCCAAACCCGTCTCAAAGGCATGGTGGTTGGTCTTGGCAGCTGGATAGGAGTAGAATTCCTTATCATACTTGGTGTAGAGACTACGAACGATACGCTGCCAGACAGGATTTTCAATCTTGAAAATCATTTGTGACATGTAGTCACGAATCTCCTTGACATCAACCGGCGATTTGACCTTGAAGTCAGCTGGATCGTTGGGTTCCCCAGGCTGAGGCAATCGAAGAGTAATTTGATTGACTTGAGGAGTATTATTATAGACTTCTCTGCGTCCCTGCATGTGGACTACTTTCCCAGCGGTAAAGGCCTCAACGTTATGAGGTTGGGCATCCCAGAGTTTCCCTTCAATCTCGCCACTATCGTCTTGGAAGGTAAAGGCTAGGTAGTTTTTCCCAGCACGCGTCTGTCTCAGGTCAGCTGACCTAATCAGGTAAAAACCTTCAAACAGCTCATCTTTTTTCATGTGACTAATCTTCATATTCTTCCTCATCTTCTTGGAAATGGAGTAGATCAAGCGCAGGCTCACCTTCTGATAATTCAATGTGACGGAGCGTCCGCTCGATAGCTGTGGTACGACGGTTTAATAATTCATCAATATTACCAGAGGCATGTTGGAGATGTTTTTGTGCCTTGACCAGAATGCCTCCGAACTTGCCAAACTCGGTCTTGACGCTGGCAAGAGTCTTGCTGATATGGTCAGCACTCTTTTGGATATTGAGAGTCTTGAAGCCAACTGATAGAGAGTTAAGCAGGGCTGATAAGGTACTTGGACCTGCGACAATAATCTGCTCCTCCCGTCTCAAATCATCAAAGAAGACCGGATTGCGAACGATTTCTGAATAAAGACCTTCTGTCGGAACAAACAAGACTCCAAAATTGGTCGTCCGAGGTGGCGCCAGATACTTGCTCTTGATATCCTTGGCAAATCGCTTGACGCTAGCTAGGAGTGACTTGCGACAACGTTCGATTTCGTCCTTGTCACCTGCTTCATAGGCTTCTTCTAGGCGGTAATAATCCGCCAGTGGAAACTTGGAGTCAATCGGCAAATAGACATATTCCTGGTCGCCTTGGCCAGGTAACTTGATGGCGTACTCTACTCGCTCGCTAGAGTTTTCAACCGTTGCGTATTCTCGTTCGTACTGGGCTGGTGTCATGATGTCTTCGATGATTTGCCCCAGTTGCAATTCACCTAGAATCCCTCGCGTCTTGGTTCCAGATAAGACCTTATTAAGCGTACCGACATCTCGCGCAACAGTCTGCATTTCACCTAGGCCACGATTGACAGATTCTAGTTGCTTGGAAACTGTCTCAAAAGAGGCCTGCAAGCGCGTCTGCAAGGTCTTTTCCAGTTTTTCCTCGACCGTTTGGCGCATTTGTTCTAAGCGTTGGTCATTTGATTCCTGCAAGGCTTGGAGGCGTTGGTCAGTCTTATCTCTGGTTTGGAGGAGGTTCTCATTCATCTCCTGCCGAACCTGAGTCAGACCTTGGTGCAACTCCATTCGCACTTCTTGCAAACGGTCGCTGACAGCCACTTCCAAGTCTTTTTGATCCAGCTGACTGGCTTGTCTGGCTTGTTCAAAGCGATAATCCAGTTGATCTGAAAGATTGTCTGCTTGATCCTCCAAGCTCTTGGCTAGGTACTTGTCTTGCTTATCCTGCCTTTGCCAAATGAGAAAGAGTCCAGCTAGGTTGGCAATTAATAATAGTAATAATACAGTCTCCATCCTACCTCCTGTCCTTGCTATGCAGCACGACGACATAGCCATCTGGGCAAGTTATCGAAACTTCCCTATCTATATATTCGTTAGAAGCGTACACTTTTTTAAAGAAAAAATTTTCCTCTGTCAACTCATACTTGGCACCAAGAATGGTCAGCTGGCTATCCCGAACCGGCATAAAGGCTAGATAATCGTAGTCCGAGCGGGTCTCTAGTTGACTGGTCCCTTCTGGACAATAGGCAATCACATTTTGCCCATCCTCAATCGCTATCTGGCGCATATAGGGTGCCAACTTGGGATTGCTAGGCAGAAAAACATTAGCCAGCATATGGTCAATACGACCACCAAAAGCACCGAAAATAGTTACCTGAGCCTGAGAATTTTGCTCAAAGATGGTTAAGAGAGCCAATTCCAGATCTGTATCATCCTTTTCTGGCTGGGCTTGAACAAAATGTTGGGCACGTTTTTGAATCAACTGACGTTCGTCTGCAGTCACCGAATCAAAATCTCCAACTGCTAGAGTGAGAGGCAAGTCTTCTTCCAAGACCCAGAGCGAGCCTCGATCCACACCGACAAAGCAATCAAAATCCGTCCGATAATGACCGCGATCTCCGCCGGCAAAAACGGCAACCCTAGTCCAATTGTTTTCTGAGAGTTTGCACTCGTTCATTGACATCTCCCTTAAAGACATAAGACCCTGCTACAAAAACGGTAGCACCAGCTTCTTTGGCTTGAGCAATGGTCTGATCATCAATACCACCATCGACTTCAATCTCAAAGTCCAAGCCTTTTTCCTCACGAAGGGCAACCAACTCACGAACCTTGTCCATGGTTTCAGGCAGAAAGGCTTGACCGCCAAATCCAGGGTTCACTGTCATGACCAAGACTTGGTCAACTAGGTGAAGGACGTGCTTGATCGCCTCGACAGGTGTCCCAGGATTGATAACAACCGAAGGTTTAACACCGAGAGAGCGAATTTTTTGGAGGGCGCCATGGATATGAGGCGTTGCTTCCACATGGATACTGATGATATCTGCACCTGCACGCACAAAATCTTCTAGATGATGCTCAGGATTCGCCACCATCAAGTGGCAGTCAAAGACCATCTTGCTATGGGGGCGAAGAGCTTCAACCACACCTGCACCAAAACTGATTTGTGGTACAAAGTGACCATCCATGATATCGATATGGGCATACTCTGCTCCAGTTGCTTCTAGGCGTTTGATTTCACGTTCAAAGTTGGCATAATCTGCTGCCAGAATTGACGGAGCAATCTTGTATTGAGACATAGGTTTCTCCTTATTTTGGAATTTTTTTGCTGACTTTTTTATAGGTTTCTCTGCGATTTTCAATTTCACTGAGGAATTGCAGGTAGTTGTCAAAACGGAAGATCGCAATAGCGCCTTCTTCTACAGCCGGCTTAACCGCACAGGATGGCTCATGGGTATGAGTACAAGTACGAAACTTGCAGTCTCGACTGACACTAGCAATCTCTGGAAAGGCCTGGTTCAGCTCTTCAGCCGTTGACACTTCATAATCCAGTGATGAAAAGCCTGGTGTGTCCGCGATTTTACCCCCATTGAGGTTGTAAAAACTAACAGCTCGAGTGGTATGACGACCGCGACCTAGACTGTCTGAGATTTCTCCTGTTTCAAGATTGAGGTCTGGGGCGATTTTATTGAGGAGGGTTGATTTTCCCACACCTGTCTGCCCCATAAAGACCGTCACTTTTCCTGTCAATAAGGGCAGGAGTTCCTCCTTACTGGTCACAAAGTCATAACCAATGTCACGATAGGTTTGTTGATAAAAATCTAATTCTCCCCTATCTTCCAGCAAATCCATTTTAGAAATATAAACGATGGGGTGGATACCCTTGTGCTCCAGAAGAACCAAGAAACGATCCAGCAAATTGCTGTTGAAGTCCGGCTCCTTGACCGACATGATAACCACGGCTTGGTCAATATTGACAATAGGCGGACGGACGAGACTGTTTTTCCGTTCATGAATCTTGAGGATATAACCTTCTGAATGTTCCTCTGCAGAAAAATCTACCCAATCCCCAACATAGGGCGTGTGGCCTTTTTTGCGGAAATTTCCACGCGCACGTGTCTGATAGACTTGGCCATCACTCTCGACATAATAGAATCCTGCCAAGGCTTTAATGATTTGTCCCTGCATCTTAGAGTCCTTGTCCTTTAAGCGCATCTGCTAGACTGGCAAATTCTTCTAAGCTGAGAGCTTCACCACGTACAGATGGAGATAAGCCTGCCTGGTCCAAAGCCTTGGTCAGCTTATCCTTGACTTCATCAGTTTTCCCAAAGTAGCCTGTTAAGTTATTCCATAAGGTCTTGCGACGATGAGTGAAGCTAGCCTTGGAAACCTTAAAGAAAAAGTTCTCATCTTTTACTGCTACAGCAGGCTCTGGACGGCGCACCATTTTTAAAATGGCTGAGTCCACGTTTGGGGCTGGCACAAAGACCGTACGAGGCACGATGAAGGCAACCTTAGCTGTCATATAATACTGTACAGCAATCGACAAGCTACCGTAAGCCTTGGTATTGGGCTGTGCTGAGATGCGATCCGCCACTTCTTTTTGCATCATGACGACAAACTCACTAAAAGGAATGCCACTCTCGATTAAATGCATGAGAATAGGCGTTGTGATATAGTAGGGCAAGTTGGCTACTACCTTGATTGGCAGATCAGGATTTTTAAAATTCTGGATATGTTGCGCCAAATCGACCTTGAGAATGTCCTCGTTGACTACTGTTACATTGTCAAAATCACGTAAAGTATCTGCTAAAATTGGCACCAAACGGTGATCGATCTCAAATGCCATGACTTGAGCCGCACGCTCAGCCAAAAACTCCGTCAAAGCACCAATCCCTGGCCCGATTTCGATGACATTAACCTGATCATCAATTTCAGCCGTATCCACGATTTTTTGAAGGATATTGGTATCCGTCAGGAAATTTTGCCCGAAGGACTTTTTAAAGGTAAAACCGTGACGCTCCAGCACTGCCTTAGTCACGCTATAATCTGCAATTCTCATTTATTCTCTTTTCTATTTATTAGCTAAAAATAATATATAAAACCCATATAATTACTAGTGCCAACAAAATCCAAAACACTAAAAGAACACGAGACTTGGTCCCTTTTGAATCAGCTCCAGTCGTATCTAGCACTTTTTTATCTTCTTGGGGGTTCATTTTCTTCAGTTCATCCTGATAGGCAACCGAATCTAGAATATTGTCTTCTGGTAATAATTCTGAAGCATAATAATCAGGAAAGCCCATAGCAGGACCAATTAAGTTCTTTTCTGTCACAGAAAAATCTAAATCTTTGGGTTGATTTTCCCGAATAGCTCGTATATTTTTTAACAGTTTATCAGAAACAACAGACACTTGGTCCATAAAAACAACATCTAAGACATCAAATCCGAGAACATCACCATCTTTTACGTTTGCAAGAATATAACGAACAAAGGCATCATATAGCTGCACGGATTGTGGGGCATTCTCTTCTAAAAAAGATCGGTTTTTGAGGGCATTCTGCTGGAATTTTTCAATAGAAAGCAAGATATCTACATTCTGCTCTTGGTAAAATCTTTCTGCTTGCTCTTCATCTTCTTCCAGTTTTTCTGCTGTTTCCCAAAGAGCAATCGGAGCTTTTAAATCTTCTTCATCCCAAAACAATTGCCAAAAATAGGGTATTGTGTAAATTCCCGCTGTTAGAATACGGGCTTCATCTCCGTTTTTTAAGTAAATATAACTTCTATTTGCCATATCATTTCCTTTCACAATCTTTGAAAAAGGTTAGTGGTTCAAGTAGGATGTAGATAAAACTATAAAGTTTCCAATTTTTCATGCCCAATCGAAAACCTAGACTTCATTTAAAAAGATGTTTCATAAAAGCACCAAGGGACGATAACAATACATGACCAGTTCAACCTCGGTCAGGACATCATCTGCAATTCTCATTTATTATCTTTACTAATGTAGTATGCTTCCGGGGTATAATGATAGAGCAAAACAAATAAGGGAATCTCAGTAATTCCTTCCAACATCTCTTTTAATACTCCATCTGGATGGATAATCTCTCCTGTTTTAGTGAAATAAACACCTTGTTCCCCATTTCGATTGCGGAGTTCCCAGGCCACATTATTTCCTTGAACAGACGGCAAATAACGTTCCCTTTCTAGAAAATCAAAAAAATCTTTCACCGTCATGTCTTCCGGAACTTCAAATTCTACCTCATGAGGTAATACATCATCACCCATACAGACAGAATCTCTGTCAACTTGTATTTTCATTTCGCTCTGCCCTTATAAGTTTCTATTTTAACGCTATCAAAATAAATAGCCCTAGAAATAAATCAACTATAATACATCGTCATATATACGAGGAACTATTTAACATCCCTTAACTTATCCTGGCTTCTTCCATTTTCATTAGGAACACATCAAACAACTCCATATACGGAATTTTCACTCACTATTGAAACAACTTGTAAAATCTGTTCTATTTTTTAAAATCTTTATCATTCATCGTTTGAAAAAGTCAATTGCTCAAGTAAGGAATAAAGTTTTGCTTGCTCCTCCTCTTCGTAAGCAGATCTATTTGCCTTTACTTCCCTACATTTCTCGTCATACAAAAAACCGTCATATCCGTCTTCTGTAGATAAGGCTGTGTAGACTTTCGCCATTTCTTCAGGACTAATCGAAAATCTTGACTTGATTTTATACAAATTTTTCATAAAAGTACTGAGGTGATTGTAGCGGCGCATATCTACTTTGACATTGGTCACACGAATTGCCTGAATTTTAATATCTTTCCAATGTTTCCGCATATAAAGCGACAGCATCAACAAGGCTAGTTTATTCTGATAATAAGTCTTAGCAGGACTGTAATGTTTTTGACCAGCTAAATTTTCAAAATCAAGTTTCATGAAAGGATAAAGCATCAGCCCCTGGGAAGAAATATTAATAATCCGTCCACTCTCTGACTTCTCCAACAAACCTTTCAACAGGAAAGAAAGCAGGAAGGGCGCAACAACATTGGTCGCAAATTGCTTTTCTAATCCATCCTTAGTCAGGATGGGCTTTTTGACTGATAAATCAAAGTCAGCTGCATTGTTAATTAGAACGTCTAGAACGTCTTCTTTTTGAATATACTGTTCCGCTGCTTTCCTGACACTCTTCATATCAGATAAATCAGCCAAGATATAATCTACATGTGGATTTCCTGTCTGCTGACGAATTTCCTCACAAGCTTGCTCGGCAGCCTCTTGCCGCCTACAAAATAGGGTCACTGACCACCCTTTCTCAGCTAACTGCCTTGCAGCTTGATAGCCGATGCCACTGTTACCACCGGTAATAATTACTTTTTCCATTTTTTACTCCTTTAAACTGAATATTTTATCATAACTTCTTCCACTTCTGCTAAGGTCACCCCAAATAACTCTAATCGCTTGAGGAGTTGCTTGCCGTTGGAATAGCCAATGCGGAGCTGTTCGCCTAGATACTCTCGGCGCCTACGACTATCTGCTCCCGCCAAGAAACCTAGGCGAATCAAGTCACTCCGACTAATGTCAAACTCGTTCTCATTTTCAAATTGCTCTGTCACCTGGGCCAGCGCTGTTTTTAGGTCTTCATAGCTGGCGTGTTCGATTCCCAGAGAACGTCCCTTGGACTTAGATTTGGGAACAGCTTCATCTCGCTTGAGAAAGGCATGCTGCACAGTTGGAATGGCCGTCATAATCATGCGCCGAATCCGCTCCCCATTAAAATCTGGATCTGTAAAGACAATGACTCCATGCAATTCATGCAGGCGCTGAATGCGCTCTATATCCTGGTCATTAACGGCAGAACCTCGTGTTTCATAGGTCTCTACATCAAAGTAACGTTTGAGATTGGCCGTATCATCGCGACCTTCAACCACGATGACTTGGGAAATTTTTTCTTTCATGATTGTTTTTCCAATCCAAAAATTCGCTCTGCATTTGCAGTCGTTGCTGCTGCTAATTCCTCGGTCGTCATCCCACGCAAGTCAGCAATAAAGTCCACCACATAGCGTGTGTAGGCTGTTTTATTCTCACGGCCACGTTTAGGAACAGGAGCCAGGTAGGGCGCATCCGTCTCTACCAAAATTTTATCCAAAGGAAGCTCTCTAGCAGCTTCTTGGACATCTGTAGCTTTTTTAAAGGTCACCACTCCTGAGAAAGAAATAGTCATACCAAGCTCGACAAACTTCTCAGCCCACTCGAGAGAGCCTGAAAATGAATGCATAATCCCACCACGAGGACCAACGCCCTCGCTCCTGATAATCTCATAAGTATCTTCCAGCGCATCACGAGTGTGGACCACAAAAGGCAAATCCAAGTCCTTAGACAACTGAATCTGACGACGAAAAACCTGCTCCTGCACTTCCTTAGGTGCTGTCATCCAGTGATAGTCTAGACCAATCTCACCTAAAGCAACAACCTTGGGATGTTTTAGCTTTTCAAGCAAGTAAGCTTCGACCTCGTCTGTGTAAGTCCCTGCTTCCGTCGGATGCCAGCCAATAGTTGCGTAGAGTTGCTCATACTCATCTGCCAACTCTAGGGCACGTTCAATGGTCGACTTGTCAAAACCAACAATATTCATCTGTGTCACACCCATCTCAGCAGCCAGGGCGAGTTCTTCTGCCTCGCGTCCTGCAAATTCTTCTACATTTAAATGTGTGTGCGTATCAAAAATCATCTCTTCTAACCTCATTCTTCCATCTATTATACCAAAAATAGCATCCCTCGGCTTGGAAAAATATCCAAAAACCAGTCATTCTCCCTTGACTGCCCTTTTTCAAAGCAGTATAATAACACTTATTGAAATTTTCATCAAAGGAAAAGAAAATGTTTAGAAAATTAAAATATACCTTTATCGGTCGACCACTCAAGTCTCTCACAAACGGCGAAGGGGGATTACTTGGAAAAATGCAGGCACTTGCAATGTTATCCAGTGATGCCCTATCTTCTATTGCCTATGGACCCGAACAAGTCATTCTCGTTTTAGTTAGCCTCTCTCCTCTCGCCATTTGGTGGAGCCTCCCTATCGGTATTTTTGTCCTCTTACTGCTCGCTAGTTTGACCATTTCCTATCGTCAAATCATTCATGCCTATCCTCAAGGTGGTGGGGCTTATATGGTCACTCGGGAAAACCTCTCCCCTGAACTAGGCTTGATTGCAGGGGGCAGCCTCCTTGTTGACTATATGCTGACAGTAGCCGTATCCGTTGCTTCTGGAGCTGATGCTATTACTGCAGCCATCCCTGCCCTCCATCCCTACAATCTTCATATCTCTATTTTCCTAGTCTGCCTGCTCATGCTCTTGAATTTAAGAGGCTTGAAAGAATCTGCCAGCTCTCTGATGATTCCCGTCTACCTCTTTATCTTCAGTACCGTCTTTCTCTTACTTTATGGGTTCTTTCAACTATTTACAGGTTCCCTAAACTATCAGGCGACTTCAACCATTGGACAAACTGTTCCGAGCCTTTCCATCGTTCTCCTATTGAGAGCCTTTACCAGTGGCTCTGCCTCTCTGACAGGGGTTGAAGCTATTTCAAATGCGGTACCATTTTTCAAAACTCCGAAAGAAAAGAATGCTGCTCAGACTTTGACCATCATGTCGCTGATTTTAGGATTTCTTTTTGCAGGCATTACCTTCCTCAACTACTGGATGGGTATCACGCCTCAACACGGAGAAACCATCCTCTCGCAAATGGCCAAGGGCATTCTTGGTGATTCATTCTTTGGTCATGCTAGCTACTATCTCTTCCAGTTCTCGACAGCCTTAATTCTAGCTGTAGCTGCAAATACTGGCTTTTCAGCCTTCCCTATGCTGTCCTACAATATGGCCAAAAACAAATACATGCCCCATCTCTTTATGGAAAAAGGGGATCGCCTTGGCTACTCCAACGGTATCTTAACTCTGGCTTTTGGGGCTATGATCCTTCTTCTCATTTTTAACGGGAATACTGAACGCTTGATTCCTCTTTATACTATTGGGGTCTTCGTTCCCTTTGCCCTTTCTCAGACTGGGATGATTCGTCATTGGAAAAAGGAAAAAGGAGCAAACTTCTTAAAACCTGCCTTTGCAAATATCCTTGGGGCCATCATTTGTTATGCTATCGTCCTCATTTTACTCCTCTTCAGGCTGGGAGATATTTGGCCATTCTTCCCAATTATCCTAGTTTTAACCTTCCTCTTTTTGTCCATTCACAACCATTACCAAAAAGTGGCAAAACAGCTGCGACTCTACGAAGGAATTGAAAAGCGCACTTATGACGGCAACCTTGTCCTTGTCCTAGTAGGAAATGTTACTCGAGTAAGTGTCGGAGCCATTAACTACGCTCAAAGTATCGGTGACGAAGTGTTAGCCATGCACATTTCTACTAAAGAAACGGCCGAAAAAGACCAAGAAATCCTCCAGGAATTTGCCGATTACTTCCCAAGTATCACTCTGAAGAATATCAATACCAGCTACCGCGATATCATCACCCCTAGCGTCAAGTATGTCAAACGAATCGCCCAAGAAGCTAAGCAAAAAAACTACACCGTTACAGTTCTTGTACCGCAGTTTATCCCTAACAAGCCTTGGCAAAATATCCTGCACAATCAAATGAGCCTTAAACTAAAATACGCTCTCAGATGGCACGAAGACGTCGTTGTCGCTAGCTACTCTTATCACTTAAAAGAATAAACAAAAACTCAAAATCAGTAACTTATATCTGGTTTTGAGTTTTTTGCATGTGACCTTTTAAATGAGCATTCCATGAATTCCATCTGAAATGACCGATTTCGTGGACAATGCACCCTTTAAGATAAAAACAAAAGCCAGTAGACTCGAGTTCCTACTGACTTCTTTGCTGAATTTGTTTGGATTATGCAGCCAAAACTTTGCGTCCTTTACGACGACGAGCTGCCAATACGCGACGACCGTTTTTAGTTGACATACGGTTACGGAATCCGTGTTTGCGCGCACGACGAATTTTACTTGGTTGATAAGTACGTTTCACGATGAATACCTCCTCATAGATTTTGTATTCGTTTAGCCGGCTATAAAGTGATCAGTTACTAAACATACTTTACTATTCTATCTGATTCTGATACTTTTGTCAATAGCTCTAGGCAAATGTTTCCAGCTTTTTCTAATGTAAGCCCTATCTACGATACTGTTTCAAGAAACGAGTCATCTTTTCTTGAATTTGTGCTAATTCATCCACACGAGGAAGGTAAACGATACGGAAATGGTCTGGTTCTTGCCAGTTGAAACCGCGACCATGAACCAAGAGAACCTTCTCTTGCTTCAAGAAATCAAGAACAAACTGTTCATCATCATCGATGCGGTACATATTGCGGTCAATTTTAGGGAAGATATAAAGTCCGGCTTTGGGTTTAACAGCAGATAAACCAGGTATATCTTGGATGGCATTGTAAATGAAGTTTCTTTGCTCGTAGATCCGTCCACCAGGAAGGAGCAATTCGTCCACCGACTGGTGCCCACCTAGCGAGGTTTGTACGACTTGCTGGGCCAAAACGTTAGAGCAAAGGCGCATGTTAGATAGCATATTAAGACCTTCAATATAGCCCTTGACATGTGTCTTAGGTCCAGATAAGACCATCCATCCTATACGAAAACCAGCGATACGGTGAGATTTTGAAAGGCCATTCATGCTGACACAGAAGACATCTGGAGCCAGACTAGCTACTGAGACATGCTCATGACCGTCCATGACCATACGGTCGTAAATTTCATCCGCAAAGATGATCAAATCGTTTTGACGAGCAATCTCGATAATCTCCAACAAGAGTTCCTTGGGATAGAGAGCTCCTGTCGGATTATTTGGATTGATGAGAATAATAGCCTTGGTATTTGAAGTGATTTTTGACTTGATATCGTCAATATCAGGGTACCATTCTGCAGCTTCATCACAGATATAGTGGACGGCATTTCCTCCAGCTAGGCTGACAGCCGCTGTCCAGAGAGGATAGTCTGGCATAGGTACCAAGACCTCATCTCCATTGTCCAAAAGCCCCTGCATGGACATGACAATCAGCTCACTGACACCATTTCCAAGGTAAATATCATCAATATCCACATTTGGGAATTTCTTCAGTTGGCAATACTGCATGATAGCCTTACGGGCTGAGAAAATCCCTTTAGAATCAGAGTAACCTTCGCTATCACGCGCATTCATAATCAAATCATGAATGACTTCATCTGGCGCTGTAAAGCCAAATTCTGCTGGATTCCCTGTATTCAGGCGTAAAATCTTTTCTCCATTTGCTCGCATCCGCATGGCTTCTTCCAAAACAGGACCGCGGATATCATAAGCAACATGCTCTAGCTTGCTAGATTTGTTAAATTCTTTCATCTTTTTTCCTCAATTCGTCAGGATAGTAACATTATACCACTAGAAAGTCGCTGCGACAAGCTTCCATAAACAAGGAAGTAAAAGAAAAAATGGACAATGGGAATTCTCACCAATTCTCTTTTCTTTTATTTCTATATACGCACTAAGTCTATGACCAACAATATGGTTTAAAATATGATTTTTACTTTACTTCTTTAGTGAAAAGGGTTACAATAAAAGTAAGAAAATTTCAGGAGGTTTCATTATGGCACAACGTTACCAAAATGTTATGGTCGCAATTGATGGTTCTAAAGAAGCGGACTTGGCTTTCGTCAAAGGTGTTTACACTGCTCTACGCAATGAATCCAAGCTCACCATTGTCCATGTTATTGACACACGCGCTCTTCAAAGCGTATCTACCTTTGATGCTGAAGTTTACGAAGAACTCCAAGCCGACGCTGAAAGTATGATGAAAGAGTATGAAAAGCGTGCAAAAGATGCTGGTTTAACGGATATCCACATCGTCATCGAAATGGGAAATCCCAAAACTCTCCTCGCTCGGACGATTCCGGACGCAGAAAATGTTGACTTGATTTTAGTTGGTGCTACAGGTCTCAATGCCTTTGAACGCCTCTTAGTCGGTTCTTCATCTGAATATATTCTCCGCCATGCAAAAGTCGATTTGCTGGTCGTAAGAGAAAGTGAAAAAACATTATAATTATTAAAAAAGGAGCCTAGAGCTCCTTTTTGTTACTTATTATTTCTATTTCTTTCTTTATGTCGCTCATAAGCCTTAAGCTGACGTTGTAGCTCCTGTTTAATGGCAGGTTCTGGAGCATATTTTTCTTCCCAGTCATCTGGTTTTAAAATCTTGTGTGTAACTGGGTCAAAATGAGCTTTCCCATCAGGGAAGACCTTCCCCATATTCGCTTCATGAACAATATCAAAAATACGTTCTGGATCTACTCCCATCAAAACAAAACTACCGTATGTAAAATACAGTGTGTCAATCAAAGCATCCACTTGACCGACCAGATTTTGCTTCGCAGGCGTCTTTTTCGCCACTTTCTCTGCCGCCTTATCAAGTGCCTCATGCATGCTTGCAAGGGAGTTTTGGAATTCTTCCTCCGAAGAACTTGCTGCGCGAACAAACTCTACTAATTCTTCAATTTTAAAGTCTGCGCGGTGGGTTGCACCTTCAGCATCCCATGCCTGTGGCTCTTCTTGAGTTCGTTCATCCATCATGTGGTGGAAGGTTTTAACCTTATTAAAGTGGTAGTCTCGACTGACAAACACTTTTTCTGAAGCCAAAACACCAAAGTGCTCGAGCGCCTTGTGGATACCATCTTGTTGATTACTTGCCGTAATATGCTTGGCAACTTCTTTGACACTGCTACTGCCATTCCCCATTGCAACCGACATACCAACGCCCGCCAACATTTCCAGATCGTTGTCGGAATCACCAAAGGCCATGACTTGATTGAGATCAAAACCATATTCTTTCCCGACTCGGCGAATGCCTTCTAGTTTAGAATTTCCTTGGTTAATGATATCTGCAGCAAAAGGATTGCTTCGAGTTAATTTCAAATCTTCAAAATCACTTGCTGCCTTCTCAGATTCTTCTGGCGTCATCAGCATCAAAACTTGATAAATGGGTTGATTAATCAAGTTAAGCAAGTCGTCTTCCTTTTGAGGAACTGCCTTGCTGACCATTCGATTAAAGGATCGGCTAACGGTTCTTGTCAGAACAGTCGGAATAAAACGACTAACCAGTTGAGAAAAGGATCCGAGACCAAATGACATAATTTTCGAACCAACAACGGCATGCTCGGTTCCAAGAGCGATTTCTTTACGCTCCTTTTTAGCGTAAGCAATCAGTTGACGCAGGCTTGACTTAGCAATCGGGCTCGCAAAGAGCACCTTTTCTTTATTAAAAATGTATTGGCCATTGTAGGTCACCGCAAAGTCTAGGTCCAAGTCTTCCATCAATTCCTTGACAAAAAACGGCCCTCGTCCTGTCGCTACTCCAACAAGTACCCCTTGCTCTTTGACAATCTTAATCGCGTCCTTAGTGGATTTCAAAACACTCTTACGATCGTTGACTAGCGTTCCATCGATATCAAAAAAAACAGCTTTGACTTCCATCCTATTCCATTCTCCCCTTTTGTGTTACAATGATTATACCACATTTCAGAAAGAGTGACTAAATCATGCCTAAGAAAATCCTTGTTTTACATACAGGTGGGACTATTTCCATGCAAGCAGACGCCACTGGTGCCGTTGTAACTAGTCAGGACAATCCCATGAACCATGTTTCCAATCCACTTGAAGGGATTGAGGTTCATGCCCTAGACTTTTTTAATCTGCCAAGCCCTCATATCAAACCCAAGCATATGCTTGCACTCTATCATAAGATTAAAGAGGAAGCTGATAACTACGATGGAGTTGTCATCACACATGGTACAGATACCTTAGAAGAAACAGCATACTTCCTTGATACCATGAAAATTCCTACCATCCCCATCGTTCTAACAGGGGCCATGCGTAGTTCAAACGAACTTGGTAGCGATGGTGTTTACAACTATCTGAGCGCTTTGCGAGTTGCCAGCGATGATAAAGCAGCCGACAAGGGCGTTTTGGTCGTCATGAACGATGAGATCCACGCAGCCAAGTATGTTACCAAAACTCATACGACCAACGTCAGCACCTTTCAAACCCCAACACATGGACCACTTGGCCTCATCATGAAGCAAGAAATCCTCTACTTCAAAACGGCCGAACCTCGTGTTCGTTTTGATCTCGAGCATATTCAAGGTCTGGTTCCCATCATCTCAGCCTATGCAGGTATGACAGACGAGCTGATCGATATGTTAGACTTGGAACAACTGGATGGCCTAGTCATTCAGGCCTTTGGAGCAGGCAATGTTCCCAAAGAAACAGCTCAAAAGTTGGAAAATCTCCTCCAAAAAGGAATTCCAGTCGCCTTGGTCTCACGATGTTTTAATGGTATTGCTGAACCTGTCTACGCCTACCAAGGTGGAGGAGTGCAGTTGCAACGAGCTGGTGTTTTCTTTGTCAAAGAACTCAACGCTCAAAAAGCGCGCCTCAAATTATTAATTGCCCTTAATGCTGGACTAAAAGGACAAGCTTTGAAAGACTATATGGAAGGCTAATCCTCTTCTCTAGAACACAAAATCAGGAAATCTCACGATTCCCTGATTTTTTCTATTTACGTTTTCGTGTAGAGCGACGTTCTGTCAAACCATGAGGCAAGAGAACTTCACGTTCTTCCAACTCTTCCTTATGCATAATCTTCGTCAACATACGCATGCTGATAGCACCTAAGTCATAAAGAGGTTGGGCAATAGTTGTCAAGTTTGGACGAGTGAATCGTGCAATCTGAGAGTCATCTGTCGTAATGATTTCAAACTCTTCTGGCACAGACACACCGTGGTCAGCCAAACCATTCAACACACCCGCAGCCAATTCATCACCTGTTACAACTGCGGCTGTAGCTTGTGATGAAATCAAGCGTTCTGCCAAGGCATAGCCATCGTCATAGCTGTATTTTGATTCGAAGACCAAGCCCTCGCTATAAGAATGTCCAGCTTTTTTCAAGGCTTCCTTGTAACCGATCAAACGAACCTTGCCATTGATATCATCAACAAGTGGTCCACTCACAAAAGCAATCTTTTCGTTTTCTTTGAGAAGGTAGCTTACAGCATCAATCGTTGCTTGTTTGTAGTCGATATTGACACTTGGAAGTTGGTGTTCTACATCCACAGTACCAGCAAGAACAACCGGTGTCCGTGAACGAGAAAACTCTGAACGAATCTTTTCAGTCAAGTGATAGCCCATAAAGATAATCCCATCGACTTGTTTTGAAAAGAGAGTGTTGACCACTGAAACTTCCTTTTCATCATCCTCATCACTATTTGCTAGGACAATGTTATACTTGTACATCTCAGCAATGTCGTCAATCCCCTTAGCAAGTGTTGAGAAATAACCATTGGTAATGTTCGGAATCACAACTCCGACTGTCGTTGTTTTCTTGCTAGCTAAACCACGGGCTACCGCATTTGGTCGATAGTCCAAGCGATCAATCACTTCTAGGACTTTTTTTCGAGTGTTCTCTTTAACATTCTTGTTGCCATTAACGACACGGCTAACTGTTGCCATCGAAACTCCTGCTTCACGGGCGACGTCATAAATCGTTACTGTATCATCTGTGTTCATTCCGTTTCCTTTCTATAATGAAAATTTCGCTTTCACGCATCTACTTACTCCATTTTATCACTTATTGTAAACACTTTCAAGTATTTTTAGGAGAAACTTTGAAAAAATTTCATTCTTCATTCTCATTTTGAAAAAGCGAGTAGGTTTCCTTGATTTTTCAGCTTTTTTACTGTATGATAAGAAAAATAAAAGGAGGAAGGAAACATGGCTTTTACAAATACCCAGAGACGTTCGGCCAGTTTTGGTGTTGTGACCAGCTTACCTGATGATGTTATTGACTCTTTATGGTTCATTATCGATCATTTTTTGAAAAACGTCTTTGAATTAGAAGAAGAACTTGAATTTCAGCTTCTCAACAACGAGGGGACAATTACCTTCCATTTCTCTAGTCAGAACCTTCCGACTAGCATTGATTTTGATTTCAATCATCCTTTTGATCCGCTTTACCCTCCTAGGGTCCTTGTTGTAGACATGGACGGTAGAGAAACCATCCTCCTTCCAGAAGAAAATGACCTATTTTAAAAACTCTAGCTTCTCGGCGTAAATTGCTGAGGAACTAGAGTTTTCTTTTTCTAATAAATGGATCGACTGACAACTAGACCGTTGGGTTTTGTATACTCTAAGTCAAGATAATCCTGATAAGTCCCTGGTACAATGAAACCTTGGGGACTCAATATATCAGTCCCAGCTTTTCCTACGATAGAGTCTGCCAGCAAGACACAATTGGTACTGAGAACGAAGTAGGTCTTAAACTCGGATGAGCTGAATTTATAGAGGGTCGCATCTGCTTCCTCTTTTAGTTGGTAGGAGTAGGTATGCTTGACCTCTCCCTCTCTTCTTTTCATCAACTGCGAACTTGGTTCCCAAGGAATTAACAGGTCTTCTATCTCCGCTAGGCGAGCTTGGATAGCTGTTTTCTGTTGGTCCGTCAAACTCAGACCATAAGCAAACAAGGTCTTCTGACTTTCTCTCTTACAGAGCTCGATGTATTTTTCCCGATTGGCCTTAAACAAAACACCGTCTCCAACCATGCCGAATAAACGCTCCGAGTGAGGATCATACGAACCATAGGAAATAACCTGCCCTTGATAACAAATATCCACATGTCCCATGGCGAGGAAGAAAGAGGTTTCTGAGGTATGGATAAAAATTTCCAGATCAACCGTCTGGTCGTTTTTTCTTTCCGAATGAACTTCCCCTTCTTGGCTTTCATGATTTGCCAGCCACTCATTTAGTTTTCGCAAGGTGCTGATAGGAATCAGAGCCGTCACAAAGATAGGCAGGGTCATTCGCATATGCCGCTTCAGCTTGGGATTGTTTTCTATCTTTTCAAAAAAGAAACCGTCCCGAAGGCTACTAGCCCCTAGCATGAGCAAGTAAAACCCAAGCAAGAGCAATTCAAAATTCGCTGCATCGTGAAAAGGAGAGATGCTATAAAGACCGAATCCTATCATCCATACAGCATCGACGAGATGATGGAGCCGAGGATGAATGGCATTTTTTCGATAGAGAGACCAGGTCACAAGACTAATGCCGCCCGTAAACAGCTGGTAGCTCGCAATGACAAAGACTAGGAGATAGAGGGCAAGGTCTTGCAAAATGATAGAGTCAAACACGAGAGCCGCAACCACCAGCTTGGCCAAGGTTACAAAGATGTTTTCCCGACGTTTTTTATCCTGAAACCAGCGAGTCAACAAGTGCCAAACTGCTGACAAGGAAAAGTAGCCCATCAGCAACTGGTACCCCACCCGCGGAATAACTTGTCCAAAACAAATCAGGAGAAGCCCTAAAACAATAGCAAGCAGTCCCTCCCCAATGCTCTTCCACTTGCTATAGGTATCGGAAAGTTTAGGCATTTCCTTGCTCCAACTGGTCAACTAAGTATCGAATTGGTTGTTTTAAGATTGGATGGATAAAATGGGGAGCTATTTCTTGCAGAGACTCAAGGACAAAGAGACGTTCTGCTACATAAGGGTGAGGTAAGATGAGGTCGTCTGTATAAATGACCTGGTCCTCCACAAAGAGCAAGTCCAAATCAATCAAACGAGGGCCCCAATGCACTTCTCGAACCCGTCCCATCTCTGACTCAATGCTTAATAGGGTCTCTAACAAGACTGGTGCTGGTAGCCAGGTTTCTACTTCAATCACCTGATTAGCAAAACTATCTTGCTCCACACCGCCCCAAGGTTCCGTCGTCAAAACACTGGATTCTTTGAGAATATGGATGCCGCGAGCTCGCAGTTTGTCAATAGCTTGTTCCAAGTTTGCTTGCTTATCGCCCATATTGCTTCCTAGGCCGATAAAGGCCCGTTGCTTGCGACGGTGGATGGTTACTGAGCAGGTATCAAGTGGTAAGTGGACTGGAGCCCAAGGTTTTTTGAGTTCCAGCTTAATTTCTTGAACAAGAGGATAAGCCTCAAAGGTACGCTCTACTAGTTTGTAGGCTACCGTTTCAATCAAATCCTCAGCGCTTTCCTGAAACCAAGTCGTCCACTGTTGGCAAAGTTCTCCATAGTGGACAGAAGAAGCCAAATCTAACTCAGTCGCCGCCTTGGTCATATCATAGGATAAGCTTGCGGAAATAACAAACTTTTGTCCCAATTCCTTCTCACTAGGAAAAAGACCATGATAGGCAAAAATTTCCAAATCTTTAATCTGCAGTTGATCCATAACTAGTCCTTTCTAGAAAAATCCGCACGCAGCGGATTCTTTTATAGTCCCATAAGACGATAAGCCTGATCTCGGAGATCCTTATCTGTTTCAAATAGGCCACGGGCTACGGTCGTCAAAGTTGCAGTGCCTGGTTTTCTGACACCACGCATACTCATACACATATGCTCAGCCTCAATGACAACAAAGGCTCCCTTAGCCCCTAGATAGTCCATCAAGGCATCAGCTACTTCAATATTCAACCGTTCTTGAATCTGTGGTTTTTTAGAATAAACTTCAACTGTGCGGGCTAGCTTGGACAAACCTGCCACACGTCCATCTGGAATATAGGCAATGTGCGCTCTCCCATAGAAGGGCAAGAAGTGGTGTTCACACATGGTGTGGAAAAAGATATCCTTCTCCACCACCATATTATCGTCGATAATCTCAAAGGATTTTGACAAATGTTCCTCCGCAGTTTGGCCAAGACCTGAAAAAATTTCTTGGTACATACGTGCTACACGAGCAGGCGTTTCCTGCAAGCCCTCACGATTAGCGTCCTCTCCTACAGCCTCGATAATCATTTTTACAGCTGCTTCAATTTTTTGTGTATCCATTCTCTAGTTATTCCTCTCCATTAGGTAGGCTCTCACTTGGCTCAAGAAATACAAGGAACCCGTGACAATCCTAACTGTTTTTTTCTCTTCATTTTTATCTGTCAATTTCTGCTCTAGAACATCCTGCCAACTTTGGTAATTAAGATTTCTAGACTTGGCTGTCTCTTTCAGCACGCTTTCATCCGTCGCCCGACTATCGTCAAAATAGGTTAAAGTCAATTGACTATCTGGCATCGTCTCTAGTAAATCCAGCATATCATTCAAGGCCTTGGTTTTAATACACGTAAAGAGGATTTCCTTATGATAATCCGCAAAGCGTTCTTGCAAGGTTGCCAATAAAGCCTTGATAGCATGGGGATTGTGGGCTCCATCCAAAAGCAACAATGGGTCTCTAGACACGACCTCCAAACGCCCCGGCCAACTGGTTTCCTCAAGAGCTTGAGCAACCAAGGCATTACTTGCAAATTCTCGCCCAGTCTCCTGGCAATAAGTGTCTAGGAGGGCAAGCGCCATCCCCGCATTCTCGATCTGATGTAAACCAATCAGACCTGTTTGAAAGCAACCTTGTCTGACAGAACTAGTATAGTCAAAGATTTCGCCTGTCACCACACTTTCTTGATGACTGACTTGATAATCACTCCCATAGACAAGTCTCGGTGCATGTTTAACTTCTGCCATATGGTCGATAACAGCCAAGGCTTCTGGAGCAATGCGACCTGTCACCAAAGGAATACCTTGTTTGATAATACCAGCTTTCTGCTCTGCTATGGCTTCCAAGGTGTCACCAAGTAGGGCTACATGATCCAGTCCAATGGTTGTGATGCCTGTTAAAATGGGCTGGCAAACATTGGTACTATCCAGAAGGCCACCCATGCCGACTTCCATGATAGCCACATCTACTAGCTCTGAGGCAAAGTAATCATAAGCTAAAGCTGTGATAATCTCAAACTCAGTTGTTCCCTGCAAATTGTCAGCAGATTCTCCCTCAAGCAAAGACTGATAGTCTGCCATGAGGGCTTCTAGCCTAGCCTCGGGAATGGATTCCCCATTAATGCTAATCTGATCCGTATAATGAATGAGATAGGGCGAGCTGAACACCCCAACTCTCAGTCCTAGCTTTTCCAGCATCTTTTTCAAAAAAGCAATGGTAGACCCCTTGCCGTTGGTCCCTCCGATATGGATGACCTTGAGTTTGAGATGGGGATTGCCTCGCAGAGCTAGGAGTTCTACCATGCGTTCCAAGCCAAAATGCGGTTGGTCCGTCCGGTAGTGGGCAATCCATTGATTGTTTTGAATTTCGTTCATCTTATTTATATTGTTTTAAATCTAGATTTTCTGCATCATCTGCCAATCGAATAGCTGACGCAATTTCAACCGCCATCCTGTGACTGGCTACATCGTGCACGCGCACCACTTCCACACCCTGTCTCGCAGCGATACTGGTTACATGAGCCGAAGCTGTGTCCCGATTGCGGAAACCGACTTCCGTTTCAGGATTGACTTCAAAGCCATTTTCCTCCAGGATATTAATGACAAACCGCTTACGCGAAACTCCAAGAAAGATCGGATATCCTTGCTGGTGTAATTTATCAAGGTCCCGTAGAAGGAGTAGATTTTCCTTCTTGGTGAGACCAAAGCCAATCCCTGGATCCAGCAAAATGTTTTCTCTTGCAATTCCAGCTTCCTCCGCTCTCGCTAGAGCACGTTCAAAGAAAGCCTCCATCAAGTCTTCGATTGGCACTTTTTCAAAGTCAGCTAACTCTTCTTCTGTAAAAGCTTGCCCAAAACCAAAATGAGGAAATATGAGTGAACTAGGGTGCTGAGGTCGAGCCATAACTGGATTAAACATGATAACCACTTTTGCTCCAGCCTTAGCAACCACATCCGCCATTTTTTCATCACCCATAAGACCCGTGATGTCATTTACCAGATTGGCACCAGCAGCCAAAGCAGCCTCTGCCACCTGACTTTTCCATGTATCGATAGAAATGAGGACATCACTTTCCTCACGGATAGCTTTAATCACTGGAACAACACGCTGGATTTCCTCTTCTATCTCAACATAGCTACTGCCCGGCCGAGTCGATTCTCCACCGATATCGAGCATGCACGCTCCTTCTGCTATCAATTTACGGGCTTGCTGGAGCGCCTGCTCAAGAGCAAAAAACTGCCCACCATCCGAAAAGGAATCTGGGGTTACATTGATAATGCCGCAAATGGCTGTTTTTACGTGGTTGACTTTATTGGACATAACGGTCACTTCCTTAAGGTTCTTTACCATATTATCTCTCTATTTTACCATAAAAAGAAAAAGATGGACACGCTAGTATTCATCTTTTCCAAGTAGGTCAATGGTTTAGAATGATAGACCTAGATTTCTACTAATCAATACCAATAAGGCCAACAAACAAAATGCAATACCATTGAGAATCATATGAAGCAAAATGGACATCTCCAAGCGCTCAGTCTTATAGGCTGTCCAAGTCAAAACCGTTGACATTCCTCCATAAATAATCACAGAAGGTAAATTGGTTGGCATATGGAGTAAGGCAAAGACGATTGCACCAACAACAAAGCCAAGTTTTTCTTTTCCACGGAAGATCTTTTTTGGAATAATTCCACGACACAAAATTTCTTCACAAATCGGCGCAATCAAGACTAGTAGGAAGAAAGTTGAAATCAAGGAACTATTCTGAACCAAACCATTCAGTATTGATTGGTTACTGGTTGTTGCCTCATTTGTTAGTCGAAGCAGGAGTGAACCCAAGAGATTTGTCGCAAAAATCACCAGATAACTCAGTACCAAGCGAGCCAAGTCTTTTGCCTTAAAAAAGGATAGATTAAAAGTAGCAAGTTGTGTTTTTCGTGCACCAATAATGAATACAATCAAAACGACTATGGATAGAGCACCTACTAAGAGCCCTGACTGTAAAATCGGAAACTGTTTGTTTGCTAAAAACAAAGCAAGTCCTATGGGAAATTGAGATAGAACAAAAGCTACCAAAAGGATGATCACCCATTTCCCTCTGTTTAAAACCTCTTGCCAAATCGTCTTATCTTTCATGATGTACCTCCTTATAATTAAAAAGGGGAGACTCCCCTTTTTCTATTATATCATTTATAGCGCCATACTGATATAGTTAAGGATAAACAAGGCATCCAAAATCCAAATCATCGCGTGCACGTCCTTTGCTTGACCTTTGACAACTTTTGTTAACGTATAAGTCAAGAAACCAACTGCAATCCCTTGTGTGATAGAGTAGCTGAATCCCATGAAGATAGATGTAAAGAAGGCAGGGACAGCTTCAGCCATATCATCCCAATGGATGTTTTTCAAACTACCAAGCATCATAATCCCAACGATAATCAAAATTGGAGCCGTCGCAGCTGATGGAACAATTGCCAAAAGTGGACTAAAGAAACTTGAAATTGCAAAACAAATCGCAACCACTAAGGCAGTTAATCCAGTACGTCCACCTGCACCAATACCAGCAGCAGACTCGACATAAGTCGTTACGTTTGAAGTACCTGCGATGGCACCAATTGAAGTACCAATCAAGTCAGAGTAAAGAGCCTTATCTAACTTATCTGATTGGTGATTTTCACCATTTGTTGCTACGATACCGACTTTTTCACCTGTACCGATCAAAGTACCAATTGTGTCAAAAATATCTGTCAACGAGAAGGCCAGAATAGCCATAAGTGTTTCCGGTAGACGAGCAGTGTCTGAGATTAAAGCACCCAATCCTTGTGAGCCAAGTGCTGCACCAAAGATTGTCTTCAAATCTTCAAAGGCTGCACCTACATGGTTATTAGAAAAATCAATGCTTGATACATCAACCAAACCAACAGCGATAGCAAGAACTGTCGTTGTTAGAATAGAAAGGATGATTCCTCCCTTGATACCCTTAATAACAAAGAAAATCGTAATCGCCAAACCTGCAATAGCCACTAAAACAGCCGGATTATTAAAGCTAACCAAGCCTGGAACTGCTGAAGAATTTGCTGTAATGGCTGTTTGCGCCTTATCAGCACCTTCACCGGCAACTGTATAATTTCCTGGATCGATAGAGAATTTCAAAAGGCCAGCATTCTTAATCCCTACATAAGCAAGAAAGACACCGATACCTGCTGAAATCGCAGAACGAAGAGCGTTTGGAATTGACTCAATGATCATTTTCCGAACATTTGTTAAGGTAATGATTAGTGAAATAATCCCACAGATAAAGACCATAGCCAAGGCCTCTTGCCATGAATAACCAAGTCCAAATACGACTGTAAAGGTAAAGAAGGCATTGAGTCCCATACCTGGTGCTTGAGCGTATGGCAGGTTCGCATAGAAGGCCATCATCAGGGTACCAGCTACTGCACCAATAATCGTTGCTAGGAAGACACCTTGAGCAGGCATCCCTGTCTGCGCAAGCATTTGTGGGTTTACAAAGAGAATGTAACTCATTGCAAAGAAAGTTGTTAAACCAGCGAGAACCTCCGTACGAACGTCTGTTCCGTTCTCTTTTAGTTTAAATAGTTTGTCCATCATAAATCTCCTTTTGTTTTTTACGAACAATATGAGTATTATATCATTTATCATTCACCTTTTCAATATGTTTGTTTGAATTATTTAACAAAATGAAATTTTTATTTTTTGTTTTGAGTCTGTTTTTCTTCTTTCTTTTTGATATAATAGTAGACATCTTATCTGGAATCTACTAGGAAGGTTTATATGACAAAAAAAATTATTGCAGTCGATTTGGACGGAACCTTGCTCAATAGCGAAAGCAAGCTCTCCGATTTTACCAAAGAGACAATCAAAAAAATTTCAGAAAAAGGGCACCATGTTATCATCACGACGGGGCGTCCGTATCGCATGGCAAAAGACTTCTACCGCGAACTAGAGCTACATACTCCTATGATTAACTTTAATGGTTCCCTTACCCATCTACCAGGACAGGCTTGGGAGCACGAAAGATGCTTAACCTTGGACAAAAAATATCTCCTAGATATGGTCAAACGTAAAGAGGATATCCAGGCCGACTTTATTGCAGGAGAATACCGTAAGAAATTTTACATTACAGCTCCGAATGAAGAAATTGCGGACCCTAAACTATTTGGCGTAGAGAACTTCCAACCAGAAAATCAATTCAAACCCGAACGAGTAACCAAGAATCCTAACTGCATTCTCTTGCAAACAAGGGTTGAGGACAAATACGCTCTAGCGGACGAGATGAATCGTTTTTATCAGCACCAACTAGCTATCAACACCTGGGGTGGGCCACTCAACATCCTCGAGTGTACTCCCAAGGGTGTAAACAAAGCCTTTGCTCTAGAGTACTTGCTCAATGTTATGAATCGTGATAAAAAAGACTTAATCGCCTTTGGTGATGAACATAATGATACGGAAATGTTGGCATTTGCAGGCAAGGGATATGCTATGAAAAACGCCAATCCTTCTCTCCTTCCATATGCAGACGAACAACTTCCTCTAACCAATGAAGAAGACGGGGTAGCCCACGCTTTACAAAATTTATTCCTATAAAAAGGAAGATTCCTATCCTGCAATCTTTCCTTTTTATTTTCATTCTATTTTCATAAAGGTCACTCATTTTCAGTATTTTTATATTAAATTTTCTATTGCTATTTTCATATATTTTTTGAATTTATTTATATATTAACATTTTGTAAGCCTATTTTCATTGAAAACTTTTACAATTTTCGAAAAAGTAGTTGATTTTTATATGAAAACGATTTATACTAGGTACGTCTGAGGTTTTTTAGGAAACCTATAAGTCAAACATTTTAAAAGGAGGAATGACAATAATGAGTATCGGAATCATTATTGCGAGCCACGGCGAATTTGCTGCGGGTATTCATCAGTCAGGATCTATGATCTTTGGTGAACAAGAAAAGGTTCAAGTTGTAACCTTTATGCCAAATGAAGGTCCAGATGACCTTTACGCTAAATTCAACAATGCTGTGGCTGCATTTGACGCAGAAGATGAGGTTCTAGTATTGGCTGACCTTTGGAGTGGATCTCCATTCAACCAAGCTAGCCGCGTGATGGGAGAAAATCCTGAGCGTAAGTTTGCCATCATCACAGGGCTTAACTTGCCGATGTTGATCCAAGCCTACACTGAGCGCCTTATGGACGCTACTGCAGGTGTGGATAAAGTCGCTGCGAATATCATTAAAGAAGCCAAAGATGGCATCAAAGCTCTTCCAGAAGAGCTCAATCCAGTTGAGGAAGGGGCTAGTGCTACGGCTGCTCCAGTTGCCCAAGCTGCTATTCCAGAAGGAACTGTTATCGGAGATGGTAAATTGAAAATCAATCTTGCCCGTCTTGACACACGTCTTCTTCACGGACAAGTCGCAACTGCTTGGACACCAGATTCAAAAGCAGACCGTATCATCGTTGCTTCAGATAACGTTGCAAACGACGAATTGCGTAAAGAATTGATCAAACAAGCAGCTCCTAACGGAGTAAAAGCCAACGTCGTCCCAATCAAAAAATTGATTGAGGTTGCAAAAGATCCTCGTTTTGGTAACACACATGCTCTTATCTTGTTTGAAACACCTCAAGATGCCCTTCGTGCCATCGAAGGTGGCGTGCCAATCAAGACCCTTAACGTTGGTTCTATGGCCCACTCAACAGGTAAAACAATGATCAATAACGTCTTGTCTATGGACAAAGATGATGTTGCAACATTTGAAAAAATGCGTGACCTCGGTGTTGAATTTGATGTACGTAAAGTACCAAACGACACGAAAAAAGATTTGTTTGACTTAATTAAGAAAGCAAACGTTCAATAATTTTAATCTGTTTTATCATTTTTGAAAACAGGATTAAGTACTTTATTAAAACTAAATAGAAAAGGAATAAAACCATGTCAGATATTTCAATCATTTCTGCTATCTTGGTTGTAGTTGTTGCCTTCCTTGCAGGTCTTGAAGGTATCCTCGACCAATTCCAATTCCATCAACCAATCGTCGCATGTACCCTTATCGGACTTGTAACAGGTAACCTCGAAGCAGGTGTTATGCTTGGTGGATCTCTTCAAATGATCGCCCTTGGTTGGGCTAACATCGGAGCTGCCGTAGCTCCTGACGCTGCTCTTGCATCTGTTGCCGCAGCGATCATCTTGATCAAAGGTGGTAACTTTACTACCGAAGGTATCGCCGTCGCAACAGCCACAGCTATCCCTCTTGCCGTAGCTGGACTTTTCTTGACAATGATTGTTCGTACAATCTCAGTTGCCTTGGTTCACTCAGCTGACGCAGCTGCAAAAGAAGGAAACATTGCGGCTGTTGAACGCGCTCACTACTTTGCCCTTGTTCTTCAAGGTCTTCGTATCGCTATCCCTGCAGCCTTCCTTATCGCTATCCCTGCTTCTGCTGTTCAAGACGCTCTTGGCCTAATGCCAGAATGGTTGAATGGTGGTATGGCTGTCGGTGGTGCTATGGTCGTTGCCGTTGGTTACGCTATGGTTATCAACATGATGGCAACTCGTGAAGTATGGCCATTCTTCGCTATCGGTTTTGCTCTTGCAGCAATCTCTCAATTGACTTTGATTGCCCTTGGTGTCATCGGTGTTGCCCTTGCCTTCATCTACCTTAACCTTTCAAAACAAGGTGGTAACGGTGGCGGCGGAGCTGCGACTTCTAACGACCCAATCGGTGATATCCTAGAAGACTACTAGAAAGGGGAACAATCATGGCTGAAAAAATTCAATTATCAAAATCAGATCGTCAAAAAGTTTGGTGGCGTTCACAATTCCTTCAAGGTTCTTGGAACTACGAGCGTATGCAAAACTTGGGTTGGGCTTACTCATTGATCCCAGCTATCAAAAAATTGTACACTAAAAAAGAAGACCAAGCGGCTGCTCTTGAGCGTCACCTTGAGTTCTTCAACACTCACCCATACGTAGCTGCTCCAATCATGGGGGTTACTCTTGCACTTGAAGAAGAGCGCGCTAACGGTGTTGAGATCGATGACGCGGCTATCCAAGGGGTTAAGATCGGTATGATGGGACCTCTTGCTGGTATCGGTGACCCAGTATTCTGGTTTACAGTTCGTCCTATCCTTGGAGCCCTCGGTGCATCACTTGCTGCATCTGGTAATATTGTTGGTCCTCTTCTCTTCTTCTTTGGATGGAATGCTATCCGTATGGCCTTCCTATGGTACACACAAGAGTTCGGTTACAAAGCTGGATCTGAAATCACTAAAGACATGTCTGGTGGTATCTTGAAAGATATCACCAAAGGAGCATCTATCCTTGGTATGTTCATCCTTGCCGTTCTTGTACAACGTTGGGTATCTATCAACTTTACTGTGAACCTTCCAGGTAAACAATTGGCTGAAGGTGCCTACATCAACTTCCCAGAAGGACCTGTAACAGGTGGAGAATTGAAGGGAATTCTTGGTCAGGCTCTTAGTGGTTTGAGCTTGGATAGCGTTCAACCACAAACACTTCAAGGTCAGTTGAACTCATTGATTCCAGGATTGATGGGACTTCTCCTTACTTTCCTCTGCATGTGGTTGCTTAAGAAAAAAGTATCACCAATCGCAATCATCCTTGCTCTCTTTGCAGTAGGTATTGCAGCTCGTTTCCTCGGTATCATGTAATCCAATCCATCGAGAATATAGATAAAAAAGAATCAGGATCAAATCCTGATTCTTTTTGTGTATCAACTTTTTCTTCTAGTCAGATAATGAAGGCTCCCAATCACCACTGCTAGGATGGCTACATAGAGTACTTGAGTGGTTTCTAGAGGCACAAAAGCTCCTCGCAGGATAAAGGTATTAGCAAGCAATCCAACAAGGGCTGCAAGGCTCAAAAACGTGAGCAAGACTAGTTTGTATCGATTAAAGGGAATGCTGACCTTGGCAACTAGACACAGACCATTGATCAGGGCAAGGAGGAAGCAAATAAATTTGACCTGACCTGGGACAGTGATAAAGAAATTTATCAAGAGAACACTAGCAACCAGAACGCCTCCACCAATCGCCGCATTGGTCAGGATATCTCTCATAAAGTGCCTGCTAACCTTTTCTTTATTGGACTCAAAAGTTAGGAAGAAGGATGGAATCCCAATCGTAATGGCTGAAATAATTGTAAACTGAATGGGGATAAAGGCAAATTCCAATCCAAAAATCACACTCAAAATCGCAAACACGATGGAGAAGAAGGTCTTTGTTAGAAAGAGAGAGGCGACCTTTTGGATATTATTGATAACCCGGCGACCTTCCATCAAGATATCATAAAATACCGCAAAATCATCTGTGAGAAAAACAATATTGGAGACGCTTTTGGCTGCACTGGTAGCACCATTCATAGCGAAACTGATGTCTGCTTTTTTGAGAGCTAGAACATCATTGACTCCATCACCACTCATAGCAACTGTTTTACCAGCATTTTGTAAAACGGTTACCATCTTTTCTTTCTGCTCAGGTGTCACGCGACCAAAGATATCGTGTTCCAAGACCACTCTTTCAAAGTCCTCATCACTCACCTTGGTCATATCAATCGCACGGGCTGATTCTTTAAATCCTGCCTTACGAGCCACTCCATATACAGCCACATGATTATCCCCACTGATAATCTTTACTTCCACTCCCTGAGACTCAAAATAGTCAAAGGTTTCCTTGGTATTATCCTTGATCTCATCTGACAGAACAACGTGCCCTAGTAGTTCCATATTGGCTGGACTCATGATGTGGTCCTTACTATGGGCAAGTGTCAAGATTCGAAAACCTTGCTGTTTCAGATGCTCATAGTAGGCATCCATCGGCTGGGTAAAGCCTAGAAATTCATAAGCACCGAAGAAATAGGTCCCACCCTCTTTTACTTGGACAAAGGAATACTTGTTTTTACTTGAAAAGGCACCGACTTCTTGAACTTCCCACTTTTTCTCACAGGTTAAGTAAGTCTTCAGAGCTCGGGAAGTTGCATTTTCATCCTCGAAATAAGCCAGATAAGAAGACAGTTTCTCTGCTACATTAGCATCCATTTCTTGGACCTTCATATTACCAGTCGTGATAGTTCCTGTCTTATCAAAACAAAGAACATCTACTCGCGCCAAGGTCTCTACACAGTATAGTTCCTGCACTAGAACCTTCTTTTTAACCAACTTCATGGCTGCTACCGCTAGGGAGACGCTAACCAAGAGAATCAAACCCTCTGGAATCATGCCGACCAAGGCGCCAGAACTTCCCAAGACAATTTCAATATAAGTCCGCCCTAGACTAAAACCTCTGACATAGAGCAGAATGGCAACTGGCACCAGCAAGATGGAGACGATTTTTAAAATCTTATCCATGTAATCGCGTAGTTGAGAAGGATATTTTTTGAATTCCTTGCTGGATTTTGCGAGTTTGTTAATATAGCTATCTGGACCCACAGCCGTTGCCATAACCAGACAAGTACCGCTGACGACATTGCTTCCGCTCATCAGCTTATCACCAACCGTTTTAAAGACCGAATCACTCTCACCAGTCAGCAAGGACTCATCCACTTCAATATTCCCTTCAAGCACTTCTGCATCGACAGGCACCTGATCACCCAGATTGAGATGCAGATACTCCCCTAGAACGATGTCCTCCGGATCAATCTCAATCGTTTGACCATCTCGATTAACTTTATACTTACTTTTACCAAGCAAACTTAGTTTTTCCAAAGCATTTTTTGAACGCACTTCTTGGAAAATCCCGATAGCTGTATTGATAGCAATCACGCCCAAAAACAGCATATTCTCAAATCGCAAGGTTGTGGCTACCAGGACTGCCAGAGCCAAGTTCATAGCATTAAAGAAGGTAAAGATATTTGAAACGACAATTTCCTTGGTTGTTTTATAAGGTTTAATGTCACTGATGTTTCGTTGACGATCCTTGATGTCTTGGCTGCTTAAATACTTCATTTCTACTCCGATATCCTTTTGTACTACTATAATAACACATATCTTTTTCTCTGTCACTTAAAGACTCAAAATAAGAAGAATTCCCTTGGCAAGCATTATCTATCACTACTTTAAGAAGCACTTAAAAACAAAAGAGGCTAGGATTCCCCTAACCTCTTTTCTTTATGCTTTATTTTGCCAAGGCACCCATTGGATCCCATGGTGCGAGTACGATTGGTTCTGCTTCATAAGCAGCCCGTTCTTCTGCTGTCAGCAATTCTTTGCGGACAACAATTTGATAGGTGTATTCGTCCATCCAAGCGTCTGAGGCAACAAAGTAACCATCTGCACCGACCTTGTCTCCCCATGAGTTTTCAACTTTCCACTTGGTTGACTTGCCATTTTCATCCAAATCCACACCTGTCAAGACCATGGCGTGGGTCATCAAACTTTCGCTGTAGTCCAAACGTCCAGCTTTGTCTTGAGTGAGTTGAATATCCATGCTTGATTCAAAGTCATAAACATCTGTCGCAAGGATTCCGGCTTTGCGGTTGCTGAGTTGGCCGACATCTGAACCAAACCAAACAGTTTCTCCTGTCTGCATTTGGGCAATCGCCAATTCTTTCAAACGCTCCATCGGTACGTTGATGTAGCGAACTGCACGGCTACCAACCACATTCCCCAACATCTCAACTGTGTAAGATTTGCCGTAAGGCTTGTCAGCAGTCGGAGCATTGATAACCGAAACATAATCTTCTAGAGGAAGATTGACATATTTCTTGTAAAACTCTTGTGGTGTGATACCCTTTTCGCTTTGGTAGTTATCATCCTTATCACGATAAGCAAAGTCAAATTTACGTGGTGGAAGACCTAGTGACATAGCAAGGAAGTTAAAGATTTCTTGCAAGAGGTCTTCCTTCTTGGCTTGAACAGTCGCTTGGTCTGCACCAGAAGCAAGCAAATCACGCAAGATTTGGGCATCTTGACGAAGCAATTTGTTAAGAATTGCATTGAGCTCACGGCTGTTGCTAGATGAGATAGACTCAGGGTAAACAGACTTGGGCACGACACCGTATTTCTCAAAGAGGGATACTACCATATCCCACTGACCACCGTCTTGTTGAGGTGTTTGGAGTAGGAAGCTAACCTTGCGACTAGTTAAGTCTTGGTCTGCAGTCGCAATCACTTGCTCCAAGAACCAGTTAGATTTTTCATACTTGTCCCAGAAGAAGGTGTGGGCTTGTGACAGTTCAAAGTTTTCGAGCTTGTATTGAGAGATGAGTTTGTGGCGGAAGGTATTGAGAGCTGCAAACATCCAGCAACGACCAGAGGCTTTCTGGTTAGTAACCTTGTCCTTGGTCAAATCAAGCGAGAAAACAGGTGTATTGTCTACATGGCTTTGACGACGTTCTAGGGCTGCAAAAATACCGTTGTGGCTTGCAGCATTTTCGATAGCTTGGTATTTGACATTTGCTTCATAGTTAGCAAATAATTTATCCGTAAATGATTCTTGAATCGCGTTCATAGATTCCTCCTTTTATTCTACTGTCTATTATAACTCTTTTCACAAATGAAGCAACTGAAAAATGAAAAAGGCAGGGACTTTCTCCTCACCTTTTCTAACATAATCCAAACTAAGCAATACTAGCAAGGAGCTCCTCTAACTCCTCCTTGGTCAGGCGACGCCATTCTCCCCGTTTCAAATTCTCATCCAAAACTAGAGTCCCCATCGTCAAACGTTGCAAGTCCACGACTTCCTTACCACAATAGGCCACCATGCGTTTGACTTGATGAAATTTTCCTTCTCTAATGGTCACACGAACCTGGCTTTCACCCTTATCTGAATCCATTGACAAAATCTCCAGTTTGGCCGGCTGGCAGGTAAAGTCCTTAAGTGGAATACCCTTGCCGAATGTTTCCACATCTTCTTGGGTCATGATTCCCTTGACTTGAGCCAAGTAAGTTTTATCCACATGACGCTTGGGCGATAGAAGGGCATGAGCCAGCTGACCATCATTGGTCAAGAGTAAGAGTCCATGGGTATCGATATCCAAACGTCCTACAGGAAAGACTTCTTTGGCACGTCCATAGTCGTCCAACAAGTCCAAAACCGTTCTATGCTTGGGATCTTCAGTCGCCGAAATGACTCCTTGGGGCTTGTTCATCATGTAGTAGACAAACTCTTCATACTCCAGCACTTGACCGTCAAAACGAATTTCGTCTTTTTCTTCATTTATTTGCAATTTTGCTGATTTTTCTTTCTTGCCATTGACCGTCACGCGTCCAGCCTTGAGCAAGTTTTTGACCTCCGTCCGACTTCCCACAGCGCATGCAACTAAAAATTTATCTAATCTCATAGAACTATTATATCATACTCAAAAGGAGGCTGGCTCAATAGCCAACCTCCTTTCCTTTTCAGAGCCGGGAAGTTAACTTCCTCTTTCCCAGAAAATAGCTAACACAATCATGGCACCGAGAACTGCTGGGATAATGGCTGTACCATTTAGGCTTGGCCCCCAAGAACCAAAGAGTAATTGTCCTAAAAAGGCACCAATCCAACCGAGAAACATCTTCCCAAAGCATCCCATACGTTCTCCACGATTGGTGATAGCCCCTGCTAGTAGTCCAATTAAAAGACCGACAAACATGCTTCCAATCATAGCTTCTCCTTAATTTGCCCAGTCTCCATTACGAAAGAGCGGTACGCGCGTTCCATCCTCACGGATACCATCGATATCCATTTGGCTAGAACCAATCATAAAGTCCACGTGAACATCTGAACGGTTCAGTCCTGCAGCTTCAAGTTCTTCTTCGCTCATCTCTGCTCCACCAACAACGCTGGTCGCATAGGCTGCTCCGATAGCCAAGTGGTTTGAAGCATTTTCATCGAAAAGAGTGTTAAAGAAGGTAATCCCTGACTGTGAAATTGGACTTGGATCTGGTACCAAGGCACATTCACCCAAGGCACGCGCACCCGTATTTTCAAAGACAAGGTCTTTCATGACCTGATCACCCTTATCAGCAGTGATATCTACGATTTGACCATCCTTGAAGGTTACTTTAATTCCCTCAATGATATTTCCGTTGTAGCTAAGTGGTTTTGTAGAAGTAACATAGCCATCTGCGAGACGAAAATCAGGCGCTGTGAAGACTTCCTCTGTTGGCATATTTGGCAAGAATTCTTCGCCCTGTGCATTGATAGCACCAGCTGATTCCCAAACGTGGTTCTTAGGTAAGCCAAGTGTCAAATCTGTCCCTGGCGCTGTATAATGAAGGGCTGAAAATTGCTCCTTATTAAGCATATCTGCCTTGCTCTTAAGAATGGCTGCATGTTCTTCCCAAGCCTTAACAGGATCTTCTTCGTAAACACGACAAGTTTTGAAGATTTGGTCCCAAAGGAGATCGACTGCTTCTTCATCGCTCGTAGCATTTGGAAAGACCTTCTTAGCCCACTCAAGTCCAGCAGCGGCTGCTACAGTCCAGCTAACCTTGTTGGATTGCGTTGCGATACGCATTGGCTTCATGGCAAGTCCCATAGCTTTAGCAGAAGCTGAAAGCTTGTCAGCGTCCACACCGTTCAAGGCACCTGGATCAGAAGAACGAACCCCAAGACGGCTAGCCTTGTTCTCCAAGAGGTAGTTCATCTCAGCAATCTTGTATTCTGGCACATTGTCCAGGCGCTCTATCGGAGCGTGGAGGAATTTCTCACGGTTGATGACATCATCTGTCCACTGAACGATGACCTCATGCGCACCCAGGGCATAGGCTTCTTTAACGATCAAATGCGCCAATTCACGTTGCTCCACATCGATAGAGAGAGCCAAGGTGTGACCAGGTTGCACATTAATTCCGTTCGCAACCAACAATTTCGCATATTTTTCTAGATTTTCTTTAAAATTTGGTAAAACCATTCTATTCTTCCTTTTCTATTTTTCTTTTAAAGCAGAAAACAATCTTGCTAAAGCAATGGCACCCGACAGAAGCACTGTCGATAGGATAATTGTTTCATCTGCCAGCTCTAGCTGATAGTCAAAAACCTTTTCAGCTGGTTTGTCTTCCGCAAAGATTCTAAGTTTCATAAAGATGTTCCCCGTTCTAATTCTTAAAACAAATCATCAAACAAACTCAACTGATTATCCTCTGGCATATTGCCGAGAATCCCCATTTCATCCATCTTTTCAACCAAGGTTGAGGAAAGGCCTCCACGCTTGCGTAACTCGGTTTTCGAGAGGAACTCTCCCTCTTCACGCGCTCGTACCAACTGCTTGGCAACGTTTTCTCCTAGACCATCCATAGCAACAAATGGCGGAATGAGGGTATCCCCATCGATGAGGAACTCTGTCGCCTGACTACGGTAGAGATCGAGTTTGCCAAACTTGAAACCACGCTCCCACATCTCATTAACAATCTCAAGAGTTGTATAGAGATCAATCTCCACATTAGAGGCCTCATTGTTCTTCCGTTTTTCAGCGATTTCTGCCATTCTGCGCTTGATGGCATCCAAGCCCGCACCCATGGTTTTGATATCAAAGGCCTTGGCACGGATGGAGAAGTAAGCACAGTAGTAATAAATCGGATGGTGAACCTTAAAGTAGGCCACACGCAAGGCCATCATAACGTAGGCTGCCGCGTGAGCTTTAGGGAACATATATTTGATTTTCCCACAGGACTCTATATACCACTCTGGCACCTTGTTGGCCTTCATGGCTTCGATATAGCCATTTCTCTCCTCTTCAGAAATTTTCAACCACAAGCCCTTACGCACCCGTTCCATGATAGTAAAGGCCATCTTAGGTTCGAGGCCTGCATGCATGAGGTAAACCATGATATCGTCCCGACAACCGATAACAGTTGATAGGTCCGCAATTCCTTGCTTGATCAGATCCTGGGCATTTCCCAACCACACATCGGTACCGTGGGATAGACCTGAGAGCTGAAGCAACTCCGCAAAAGTCGTCGGATGGGTTTCATCGACCATCCCACGTACAAAGTTGGTGCCAAACTCTGGAATTCCCAGCATCCCTGTCGGAGTTCCGATTTGCTCAGGTGTTACCCCTAAAACTTCCGTTCCAGAAAAGAGAGCCATAACGCTTTCATCATCCATGGGAATTTCATTAGGGTCAATACCAGACAAGTCCTGCAATTTCCGAATCATGGTCGGATCATCATGCCCCAGTACATCAAGTTTGAGGACATTCTCATCGATATCGTGGAAGTTAAAGTGAGTCGTCTGCCATTCAGCCGTCATGTCATCTGCTGGATACTGAACAGGCGTAAAGTCGTAGACATCCATGTAGTTAGGAATAACAACGATTCCCCCCGGGTGTTGTCCCGTTGTGCGCTTGACACCAGCCGCACCTTGGGCGAGGCGTTCCACCTCTGCATCACGATAAAACTTCCCATAGTCTCGCTCATAGCCCTTGACAAATCCATAAGCGGTCTTGGCAGCCACCGTACCAACCGTTCCTGCACGGAAGGCATATTCCTCACCAAAGATATCACGCACATCCAAGTGGGCGCTAGGCTGATCTTCTCCTGAGAAGTTCAAGTCAATATCAGGAACCTTGTCTCCATCAAAACCAAGGAAGGTCTCGAAAGGAATATCCTGCCCATTTTTGCTGAGTTTGTGACCACAGTTTGGACAATCCTTATCGGGCATATCAAACCCTGAACCATAAGAACCATCTGTGATAAATTCACTATACTGACACTGACTACAAACATAATGAGGAGAGAGAGGATTAACCTCCGTAATCCCAATCATGGTCGCAACAAAACTGGAGCCAACAGACCCACGAGAACCAACCAAGTAACCCCGTTCATTGGAACGTTGCACCAGCATCTGGGAAGCCAGATAAATCACGGCAAATCCATTCCCCAGTATGGATGTTAATTCTTTTTCAATCCGCAAATCAACAATATCTGGCAGCGGATTTCCATAAATCTCAAAAGCTTTCATATAGGTCAACTCAGCAACCGTTTCTTCCGCCTTGTCAATGAAAGGCGTGTATAAGTCACTCTTAACCACCTCAACAGGCTCAAAGGTTTCTGCCAAGGCATTGGTGTTTTCAATAACCAGTTTACGAGCTAGTTCCTCTCCCAAGAAGGCAAATTCATCCAACATCTCATTGGTTGTTCGAAAATGAGCCTTTGGCAAAGGAGCTGGTTGGGCATGTTCACCGTGACCAATGGTTCGGTTAATCATAGCCCCCTGTCCCAAACTACGAACGATAATTTCACGGTAAATTTCTTCTTCTGGTTCGATATAATGAACATTACCCGTAGCCAAAACGGGCTTGCCAAGACGGTCTCCCACTTCTATCAAACTCTTGATAATGGTCTGGAGTTCCTCTATATCCTTGACCTGCTCTTTAGCAATCAATGGCGCATAGATAGCTGGGGGCATGACCTCGATAAAGTCATAATACTTGGCCACCTCAACCGCCGCATCCACACCTTGGGAAACGACTGCATCAAAAACTTCACCTTCTGAACAGGCTGAACCTAAAATCAAACCTTCCCGATGAGCATCTAGAACTGTTCTCGGAATCCGCGGCACTCCTTCAAAGTACTTAGTATTGGACAAAGAAACCAGCTTAAAGATATTTTTTAGACCAACTTGATTCTTGACATAGATGGTCGCATGCTTAATCCGAGCTTTTTTATAAGAGTCTGGACTGATCAAATCAATATTCAGTCTAGCCAGATCAGTCACACCATGTTTTTCTGCTACATCCTTGATAAAGATAAAGAGCAAACGACCAGTAGCATCCGCATCGTAGTTGGCCATGTGGTGGTGGTCCAGTGCCACACCAAAACGCTTGGTCAAAGGTCCCAAACCATGACGTTTATACTCAGGATAGAGGTTTCTAGCAAACTCGAGCGTATCAATAACTGGCTGGCTAATCTTAGGCAAACCATGACGCTCATAGTTAGCATTCATAAAGCCAACGTCAAAGGTAGCATTGTGGGCAACTAGAACCGTATCCTTGCAAAATTCTTGGAATTCTTGCAAAACTTGTTCCAGTGGTTTGGCATTTTTGACATGATCATCTGTAATTCCAGTCAACTCGGTAGTAAAGGCTGACAAGGGACATCCAGGATTAATAAATTCATCAAATTCAGCAATAACATTTCCCTTGTACATCTTAGAAGCCGCAACTTGAATCAAGTCATTATAGATAGCTGAAAGTCCCGTCGTTTCCACGTCAAAAACCACGTAGGTTGCTTCTGACAATTCCATCTCCACTTCGTTGTAAACGATAGGAACACGGTCTTCAACGATATTGGCTTCCATTCCATAGATCAGCTGAATTCCTGCTTTCTTAGCTGCCTTGTAGCCATGTGGAAAGGACTGAACATTCCCATGGTCCGTGATGGCAACCGCCTTGTGTCCCCACTTTGCAGCTGTCGCAATAATTTCCTCTACTTCTGGCAGAGCATCCATGGTCGACATATTAGTATGAGCATGAAACTCAATCCGGCGCTCACCTTCTGGCATCAAATCCTTCCGCTCATAGTGAACAACTTCCTGCACATCCTGCACGTTCATAGTCAAATCGCGTGTGAAGTTATTCATCTCCACATTTCCACGAACACGAAGCCAGGAATTTTTCTTAATGATGTCAAACTTCTGAGCCTCTTCTTCATTCTTAACCCATTTTTGCATTGAAAAACTTGAACTATAGTCCGTCATCTTAAAGTTAATCAAGACACGCCCTGTCCTGGTCACTTTATGCTCCACATCAAAAACGACCCCTTCAAATACCAAACGATTTTCCTCAGTCGTCACATCAATCATCTGGGTAACTTCAGCCTTATCCAATTTTGGTTTTGCCGCAGCCTTTTTAGCCTGGAAATCAAAGACCGGTTTCTCTTCTACTGGAGGAGGGGCCATCTGTTCCAGTTGTTCCATAGCACGCAAAGCCTCCTCATTAGCAGCCTGAACAATTTGTTCATTCTCCGTATGGAAGGCTTCCTCCTGCTCCTGTGTAAGAGCATCATTCTTTTCGATTTGGCAGACAAAAGCTGGGAAACCAAACTTTTCAAGTTGCTTTGTTAAATTAGGAAGATGATTTTTCTTAAAGTGTTCCTTATCAATCACCTCTGAACCTTCAATAAATAGCTGATTTCCCTCTGCACGAACTTGCAAATTCTGATAAAGAGACTTAAACCCTTGGCTAGCACATGGACCTTCAGAAAAAGCCTCCTTATAGTAGGCCTGCAAGAGCTCATTTGAAAAATCTTGAGAGAGAGCTTTGATTTCGAAAACAGCTCGATTCCCTGTCTTAGAAAATTCTTCACTAAGCCCTTTCTTTAATTCTAAAAAGATTTCAATCGGTAAAATATTAGAAAATACAAAATGAAATTCCCAAATCTTACTAATTTTATGAACCACAACACCCTCAATACTTGCATTAACAAGAGCAGGATCCTGTTTCAATTGATCAGAGACTCCTATTTGATTCATTAAAATTTCAAACTTACTTGACATTCAATTTCCTCACATTATTCTCATACTATTTTACCATAATTAAAGAAAATATATAGCTACTACCATTCCTTAAGTAATGCTAGTTTTCACAAAAAAATTCCCATAAAAGAAAAAAGAAGATTCTCAGAATCCCCTTGATAAACAAAAAAAGATACCCTAAAGTACCCTCGTGATTGATCGGGAAGACAGGATTCGAACCTGCGACACCTTGGTCCCAAACCAAGTACTC